>JAGQXH010000228.1 GCA_020436695.1 Lewinella sp.
TTTATACTCGCGATAATCGACTCAAAACATTAATTCCAAAGATAGAATTGATCGAAGCTGCTTTAAGGCAGAAGAAAGGAAAACTAATAGAAATTGATCTCAAATAAGAAATATTTTTGTATGATTAAGCGAGTATTGACTTTCGTTCCCATATTGCTGGCATTGCTCTTCGGCATCCTGGCGACCCATTGGTTCTACCAAAGCAAACAACAGGAGATCCGTCAGTCGCAAAGTACCATCCTTCTGGATAAAGTAAGGGATGTAATGAAACTGGTGACCGTGGAGGCCAATTTCAACGAGCTTTACAACGAGACCAATACCCGCCCCATTACCCTATATCTACCGCTTCCCAGTACTTTTAATTTTGAAAAGAAAGCTATTCTTGAAGTGAAAGGAAAAGTGCTGGTCGGCTACGATCTGGAAGCGATCCGGATCACGACCGACAGCACTGACCGGGTGCTTACCCTGAGCAATCTGCCCGAACCGCAGATCCTTTCCATCGACCATCAGGTGGCTTACCGCAACCTGGAAGAAAGCTGGTTCAATTCTTTTTCTGCCGAAGATTATACCGCCCTCAATCTCAAGGCGAAAGAAGTGCTTCGGGAAAAAGTGATGAGCAGTAATTTACTCGACCGGGCCCGCGAGCAGGGCAACCGGATGATCGATGTGATCCGGTTTATGGCGGAGTCTGCCGGTTGGGAAGTAGTAGTAGAACCGCAGATCGGAGAAGAAATACAGGGAAAGATCGATACTATTTTTGAATGATGTAGCTGTGACAAATGCATGAGCCGTCATCCATCCACTCTTCGCTTCCGTCCAAACACCCGCCGCCCCCAAAGCAATACCTGAAAACCGTAAGTACCTACCCACCATACCAAAGCCGTGAATGAAAGTACTCCCAGCGCAGCATAAGGCTTGGAAGACTGCATATTCCGCCGAAATACTTCCCAGGCAACAAAATCCGAAACCACCATCACGGAATGGAATACGAACAAAATAAAAAGGATCTTGACCAGCTTACGCAAATAAAATAACCGTCTTACCTGAGCCGGATCCCGGTTATCTCGTCGCTTTTGCACAATGTAACGCCGGGCAAAATACAGATAGGCAAAGAACAGACTCAGATACAGGGCCTGTTCTATGGCACCGTAAAAAATGCTATAAAAAAAGCGATCTGTCTGTAGCTTCAGTTGTAACGGCAACAGGCAATTGATCAACAAAAACAGGAACTGCCCTACCGGCAGGATAAAATGTTTGGCATCGGTCCACCGCAGTTTATAGGCGGGATATAGATCCAGTTTAACGTAGAAGAACAGTAGGACCGGAAAAGAAAGCGTAAAGTAGATCGGCAAAAACTTCCAGCGGGGGTAATATTCGTAAAAATGACAGAGGATCAGAATATTGTGTAACAGAGTCAACGAAAAACAGATCAGCAACAGGCCGAAAAAATAATTGCTCCTTTTGATGCCTGAGCTTTTAAAAAAGAACAATACGCCGGTCGCTCCCGCCTGCAATACCCCAATGGCCATGATGCCGATCAGCAGATAAAAGGGGATAGAATGATTATACAGCATGGTGATTCGCAAGTTTATAAAGCTACCGGCGGTATGATACAAGGCTGTTCAAATACGGCTATTGACGCAAAAAACAGGCATGCTTCTTAAAGAGTTCCATCAACCGTTTACTGTCAACCGTACATGATATACAACAAAGCGGTACCCGGAATAAGCCCGGATACCGCTTCATATCTTCGTTACAACAGAATACGATCCGAGATCGCCTTATCCGTTACAGTTCCAGTTTTTGTTTGATCTCAATAACTTCGTACCCTTCTACTACGTCACCGACTTTGATATCGTTGAAGTTCTTGATAGTCAGACCACATTCCAGCCCATGTTTCACTTCACGCACATCTTCCTTGAAGCGTTTCAGAGATGACAACTCTCCCACAACACCTTCCCGGGTAGGATAGATCACGATACCGTCGCGGATAACACGTATACGGGTATTGCGGGTGATCTTTCCTTCTTCGACATAACAACCGGCCACGGTACCCACCTTGCTGATCTTGAAAACTTCCCGCACCAATACCTGAGCAACGATGTTCTCTTCCTTGGTAGGTTCAAGCATACCTTCAATAGCCATCTTGATCTCTTCAATGGCTTCGTAGATGATAGAGTACATCTTGATCTGCACACCTTCACGTTCCGCCAGACGACGGGCGCCAATAGAAGGTCGTACCTGGAAGCCGATGATAATCGCATCGGAAGCAGAAGCCAGCAATACATCCGATTCGATGATCTGACCAACTGCCTTGTGGATCACGTTCACCTGAACGGTCTCCTGCGAGAGTTTGATGAGTGAGTCGGAGAGGGCTTCGATAGAACCATCCACATCACCTTTAACGATGAGATTAAGTTCTTTGAAGTTACCCAGTGCCAGACGACGTCCGATCTCATCAAGACTGATCCGCTTGGTAGCGCGGTTAGCCTGTTCACGGATGATCTGGGCCCGTTTGTTGGCAATCTGGCGGGCTTCCTGCTCGGATTCCATCACTTTAACGGCTTCACCGGCCTGAGGCGCACCGTCTAATCCAAGTACCAGTACCGGAGAGGAAGGTCCGGCCTCTTTTACGCGCATATTGCGCTCATTGAACATGGCCTTGATCTTACCGGAGTGCTCTCCGGCAACAACGGAATCTCCGATCTTGAGCGTACCGGTCTGCACCAGCATTTTGGCCACATAACCTCGGCCTTTTTCCAAAGAGGCTTCCAGCACAGCTCCCAGAGCCGGACGATCGGGGTTGGCTTTCAGTTCCAGCAGTTCGGCTTCAAGCAGTACTTTTTCCAGTAACTCTTCAATGCCTTCACCACTCTTGGCGGAAATGTCCTGACTTTGGTATTTACCGCCCCAGGATTCTACCAGATAATTCATAGAGGCCAGATCCTGCTTGATCTTTTCCGGATTGGCACCGGGTTTATCGATCTTGTTGATGGCAAACACAATGGGTACACCGGCTGCTTCAGCGTGACTGATGGCTTCCCGTGTCTGAGGCATGATGCTGTCATCCGCAGCGATGATCACGATGGCAATATCTGTTACCTTGGCACCACGTGCCCGCATGGCGGTAAATGCTTCGTGACCCGGCGTATCGAGGAAAGTAACAGCCCGGCCGTCATCCAGTTTCACTTCATAGGCACCGATGTGCTGAGTGATCCCCCCGGCCTCGCCGGACACCACATTAGCACTTCGGATATAGTCAAGCAAAGAGGTTTTACCGTGGTCGACGTGCCCCATAACGGTAACGATCGGAGCACGAGGTTTGAGATCTTCCGGATCATCTTCATAATCATCCTCTTCAATACCGATCTGCTCTTCGGCCGAAATAAACTCAACTTCGTGATCAAACTCGCTCGCCACAAGCTCAATGATCTCCGCATCAAGCCGCTGATTGATCGATACGATCACTCCCAGGTTCATACAGGTCATGATCACATCGGAAACCGGTACGTTCATCAGGTTAGCCAATTCCTGTACCGAAATAAACTCCGTTACCTGGAGCTTATCATTATGGGTTTCCATTTCCATCATCTCCTGACGCTCACGCGTACGCTCGCGGCTTTCCCGGCGGATCTTCTGGCGCTTGCGCTTATTACCTCCGGAGAGACGGGCCATGGTAGCCTTGATCTTTTCTTCAATTTCCTTTTGAGAGACTTCTTTGACCTCTTCGCGTGGCGAACGTCCTTTTCCGGCAGGGCCAGTGGGTTTCTGACGGCCGCCTTTTCCGCCTCTGTCGCGGTTTGTATCGCCACCTCCACCTCCACTTCCACCACCACCACTGCGGGGCTGTTGCTCCGTGGTTACTTTTTTACGCTTACGACGACGCTTGCGGGGAGTAGAATCGCTATCATTATTGGAAGACTTCTGAGCATCTCCTTTGTTTTCTCCGGCAGGCTTCGCTTCTTTCTTGGGCGCCTCTTTTTTCTTTTTCTTGGGCCGCTTTAACTTATCGGTATCAATTTTACCGAGAATTTTCAATCCCCTGAGCTCAGGAGCCTCTGCCCGAATGATCCGCCCCTCGGCGTCTTTTTCTGTGCCCCCACCGCCATTTGCAGTTTCTGCGGCTTTCACCTCCGGCGTTGCCACCTCCGGGGTTGATTCGACATGATCCACTTTTTCTTCTTTTTGTGTTGGTGGTTTGGGCGCTTTTTCTTCCTGTACCGGTTCTGCTGCTTTAGGCTCGGGGGTAGAAACCACAGTTGCTTCCTCAGCGGGAGGAGTAGCATCGGATATTTTTTCTTTCTCCTGTTTGACAGCCGGAGCAGGCTGTGGTTGTTTTTCTTTTTCTTCGATTTTTTCTATAACCGGCGCGGGGGGCGGTTCGGCCGGGGCTTCGGCTACGGGCTGGGGTATTTCCTTTTCGGGCACGGGTTCCGGAGCTATTTTCTCCGGTTCCGGCTGGGGCGGTTCCGGTTCCTTTTCTTTATTCAGATCAATTTTCCCAACAACCTTCAATTGAGGCCGTAGAGAAACTCTCTTCTCGACTTGTTTGCCTTTGTGCTCTTCCGCCGGAACTGTTTCTTTATGGGCCGCGGGAGCTTCTTTTTCAGGAGGGTTGAATAAAGGTTGGGATGGAGACTCGGGAGTGGTCTTTGCAGTCACGGGGCGGTTACCGATAACCAAAGAATCTGCTTTTTCTTTGATAGCAATAGACTTCTGAAACTCCTTCAATAGCTCGCTGTACATCTCATCGCTCACCTTAGCTGTGGGTTTGTTCTCAATATCAAACCCTGCTTTAGTAAGATGGTCAACGATAGTAGATGTACCAACGTTCAGCTCTTTTGCTATCTTAATTAAACGTTTCTCCATTAATATTTTTTTGAGCTTCGCTTCTCTTTTAGATATAAGGACAAAAACTTCAGCTCTCCTATATCTTTAGGTTCTTACCATATTCTCATACCTTTTTGGTTATTGAATAAAATAAGAGGCTCATTGCAGAAAGCTTTTGCCTGTTAAAGTTTAAAAAAAGTTATCGGCTTTTCCGATGAGAAAAAAAATATAAATCACGCTCTTCTGCGAGCAGTGCAAAGATAACAGTAAAACAGTCTTTGTAGCAACTACCCGTCAGAAAAGAGGCGAAATAGCTATAAAATTAGGGGATAATTCACCTTCACCAAAGTTGTAGAACGAATGGTGAAGGTGATTAGTTCCCTAATGACCCGTCTGCGAGCCATTTATTTAGCTTCCGGCGGTGCAATGGCCATTGATGAAGATCAATCTTCAAATTCGGCAGCCAGTATGCCAAGTACTTCCTCTACCGTCTCTTCTTCCAGATCGGTACGCCGGAGTAATTCCGAAGCACTGAGTTCCAATACACTGCGGGCGGTATCACAACCGATACTCTTAAGTGCATCGATCACCCAAGCTTCAATCTCGTCTTTGAATTCGTCCAGATCCACATCATCGATCTCCACTTCGTTGTTACGATATACATCGATCTCATAACCGGTCAGTTCGCTGGCCAGCTTGATGTTCGTACCTCCCTTGCCAATGGCCAGAGCTACCTGATCAGCTTCCAGATACACCTCTGCCCGCATGGCTTCCGTATCCAGATTGATGGTAGTCGGTTTAGCTGGGGTCAGTGCACGCTGAATGTACAGGCTCGGGTTGTTGGTATAATTGACGATATCGATATTCTCATTGTTCAATTCACGCACAATACCGTGGATGCGGGACCCCTTCATACCCACACAGGCCCCTACCGGATCAATTCGGTCGTCGTAAGATTCCACCGCTACTTTGGCCCGGTCACCCGGTATCCGCACGATATTCTGTATGGTGATCAATCCGTCTTCGATCTCGGGCACTTCCTGCTCCATCAGTTTTTCCAGGAAAGTACGGTCAGTGCGGGATACGATCACCACCGGGTTATTATTACGCATTTCCACTTCCTTGATCACGCCGCGCACCATATCTCCCTTACGGAAATAATCCCCGCGGATCATCTCGTGTTTCGGCAGGATCAATTCATTGCCGGTCACGTCATCTATAATGAGGATCTCTCTTTTCAATACCTGGTGTACTTCTCCCAGAACGATCTCTCCGATCCGTTCGCTGTATTGGCGGTAGATCTCGTCTTTTTCCAGCTCCATGATCCGGGAGATCAGGGTCTGGCGGGCAGCCATGATGGCCCGGCGACCAAAGTCTTCCAGTTGTAACTGCTCGTAACATTCTTCTCCGATCTCGTAATCTTCATCGATAGACAGTGCTTCAGAAATTGATATCTGGCTGCGATCATCGGTTACCTCTCCGTCCGGAACGATCTCCCGCACCCGCCACAATTCAAGGTCTCCTTTCGTGGTATTGACGATCACATCGAAGTTGTCATCCGAACCATACTTCTTTTTGATCAGGGTACGGAATACATCCTCCAATACGCGCACCATCGTCGGACGATCGATGCTTTTCATATTTTTAAAATCGGAAAAGGTCTCTACCAGATTCATCACATCTTTAAATTTTTATTTGGTTCCTGGCATAGTTCATATGGATATCGTGGGTAGCCCGGGCATACAATCCATGCTATTCCATGCCATCCATACGAGGCCATGCTATTTAAAACTCACCTGTACCAGGGCTTCACGGATCTCCTCAAAAGGAAACGCTGTGGACACCGTCAGGCGCTTTTTCTTCTTCCCTTCTTTTTCAACGATCTTTCGTTCAAGCGTGATCGTCTGCTCGTTTACGGTTTCCAGTACACCTTCCACTTCACTGCCGTCCTTCAATTTCACTTTGAGCTTACGCCCAATGTTTTTGGGATATTGACGAAGTAACTGCAGGGGGCGGCTGACGCCGGGAGAGGATACCTCCAAGATGTACTTTTCTCCTAACATACCACTTTCATCCAGGAAAGCCTCCAGATATCGGCTGATCTTCTGACAGCGCTCCAGCGTAATGCCCGTATCACTGTCTACAAAAACATCCAGCTTGTTATTTGGGTGTAACTTCAACTCGATAAGGAAACAATCCGCAAATTCGTCTTCCGCAAATTTCTCTTCTAAGAGATCGTGTATTTTCGCTTCCAATGATTGTATAATTAAAAAGAGGGAACGCGGTGTTCCCTCTTCCTAGGTTTTCTATCTTCTGGCGCAAATATACAACTAATTATTCAAACGGACAAGAGCCTGGTTTTTACGCTTTTTTAATAAACTCTGCTTGGGTATCTTTGTTGAAAAATAGCGCGTTCGCGCCATTTTTAGTCACCAGTTGATAGTTGACAGTCCGTAGTCCGCCGTAAAGACTGCTGATTGGTGACTATCAACTGACAACTGCTTTTATATGCATATCGACGAATTACTGCACCGCGCCTTACAACTGGAAGACCTGTCTACCGAAGAAGGCGTTTTCTTGTTTGAACAGGCCACTACCGCCGAGCTGATGTACGTCGGCAATCAATTGCGGCAGCACCATGTACCCAATCAGACGGTAACCTGGATCATCGACCGCAATTCCAATACGACTAATGTATGTATTGCCAACTGCAAATTCTGTAATTTCTATCGCCGGCCCGGACACGGCGAATCCTATACGACCAGCATCGAAGAATATAAAAAGAAAATTGACGAGCTTTTTGCTTTCGGCGGCGACCAGCTCCTGCTACAGGGTGGCCACCATCCCGACCTGGGCTTACAATATTATTGTGATCTGTTCCGGGAACTTAAGACCCTCTATCCGGACCTGAAGTTGCACGCCCTGGGCCCTCCCGAAGTAGCGCATATTGCCAAACTCGAGCAGGCTTCGCATACGGAAGTATTGAAAGCACTGAAAGAATCCGGGCTGGACAGTCTGCCCGGAGCCGGGGCGGAAATTCTCAGTGACCGGGTCCGTCGCCTCATCTCCAAAGGAAAATGCGGTGGTCAGGAATGGCTGGACATCATGGCGGCCGCCCATCAGCTCGATATCACGACCAGTGCCACTATGATGTTCGGGCATATTGAAACCAACTGGGAACGAATGGATCATCTGGCGCGCATCCGCGAAGTACAATACCGTAAACCGGAACACGCCAAAGGCTTCCTGGCCTTCATTCCCTGGCCTTTCCAGGATGAAGATACCATTCTCAAAAAGATCAAACGTGCCCGCAATACCTGTACCGGCGACGAATATGTACGTATGATCGCGATGAGCCGGATCATGCTGCCTAACATCACCAATGTTCAGGCTTCCTGGCTAACCGTGGGTAAATCCGTTGCCCAGGTATGCCTGCATGCCGGCGCCAATGATTTCGGTTCCATCATGATCGAAGAGAATGTGGTATCTGCGGCCGGGGCTCGTTTTCGTTTCACCGCCCAGGGTATACAGGATGCCATCCGCGAGGCCGGCTTCACCCCTCAGCTTCGCACCCAGCAATATAAATACCGCGAACTCCCGGCGAATATTGTTCAACAGGAGCTGGACCGGAAAGCGATGATCGTGGATTAGGGGGTGTTGAGGTGCTCGGGTGTTGACGTGGTTGAGTGCTAATGTTGTAATGTACGCCTGTGAGCACCTCAACACCAGAATACCAGAACACCTCAACACTCGAACCCGAACCCCAAATAACCTCAACACATGAGCACACCAAGCATGTACGAACAGATCCAGGAAGCCGTTGAATACCTGAAAACCCAGACGGAATTTCAACCCCGTTACGGTATTATACTCGGTACCGGCCTCAGCAATCTGACCAATGAGATGGAAGTGGAGATCGCTATTCCCTACCGCTTCATCCCTCATTTCCCTGTCTCAACGGTAGAAAGCCACAAAGGACAATTGATATTCGGAAAACTAAAGGGTATTCCTTTGGTGGCCATGGCCGGTCGTTTTCATTACTATGAGGGTTACACCATGCAACAGATCACCTTTCCGGTGCGCGTGATGAAGTTCCTGGGGATTAAGCACTTATTTATTTCCAATGCTGCGGGCGGTATCAATCCGGACTTCTACGCCGGAGATATCGTTATGGTCCGTGACCATATCAATCTGCAGGCCGACAATCCGCTGCGGGGGGCGAATGACGAGCGCCTGGGGCCGCGCTTTCCTGATATGCTACACACCTATAATCGGGAGTTAAATGCTATCGGACTGGAGTCAGCTAAAGCCAATGGCATTCGGGCACACGAGGGCGTGTACGTAGGTCTCCAGGGCCCCAATCTGGAAACGCCGGCAGAATACCACTTCCTGCATACTGTAGGGGGTGATCTCGTGGGCATGTCAACGGTACCGGAGGTGCTGGTAGCCAAACACAGCGACCTTCCGCTCACCGTTATGTCGGTAGTGACCAATCGTTGTTATCCGATATCGGAAATTGTAGAGACCAGCGTGGAAGACGTGATCGCGGTGGCCCAGAGTGCGGAACCGAAAATGCGGGTGATCCTCGAAGCCATCCTGCAAGAATTAGAAAACCGGTCATGATCAAGAGAGATCCGCCCGGAAAAACACGTCGTTTTCTCCTGATCTCCCTCCTGGCTCTTCTGGTGTTGAGCCTTCTTTTTATTTTATTCAAATTCTTATCCGATAATTGGCCGGCTGGCTGGAATCCGAAAATCCTCAGTGTGCTGACCACTATTTATGAGCTCCTGCTATTTCCGTTGTTGATCATCCCAATAATCATGTCGCTGGCAGTATTGTTAAAACTGGCAGAGAAATTAATTGACCGCTTACTGTAAAAAAGCGCCTGGTGCATTAAGGATAAGCCAGTTAAATTTCGTGCTTAGGGAAGTAAACTCAAATTAATACGCCTACAGCATGAAAATCGCCCAATCGCTTCTATATCTTCTCTTGGTTCTTTCTGCCTGCACTTCCCCCCCCGACTCCACTCCGGGTACTGCGTCCTCAAATACTTCCCCGGTAGATATGGTCTACCCGCTTCTCGATGCCGCCAATTCCCGCTGGTTCTTTTTCAACTCCGCCACCCGGCCATTCGGTATGGTCAACTTAAGTCCGGACACCCAACTGGGCGGCGCCTGGGGCAGCGGCTATCGGTACGATACCGATACTATCAAAGGATTCAGCCATATACACGCCTGGCAGTTATCGGGTGTGTCGGTTATGCCGGTAGTATATGAGCCGGGAGAGGAAGCAGCAATCATGGACGATTATTATTCCCGTTTCGATCATGCCAAAGAAACGGTTACTCCCGGGTATCACAAGGTAGAACTGGAGCGCTACAGCATCACCACCGAGCTCAGCAGCACGAAACGGGTGGGCTGGCATCGTTATGCCTTTCCAGGCGGCCAAACTGCCGGCCTGGTATTGAACCTGGGCGGCACCTTAGGGCCTTCGGGCATCACTGGTGGTAACGTACAGTTATCAGACGATGGTCTGCACTTTAGCGGAGAACTGATCAACGCGCCGACAAGACGGCGGCCGAAGAATTGCAAAGTGTTTTTTTATGCCGCCTCTAACCGGAAGATCAGCAAGGTCCATCAGGGGAATGAGGGCAGATTCCTGCTGGAATTCCCAGCTGAGGAAAAAACCGATCCCACTGTATTAAAGATCGGTATTTCTTATACTTCTATCAATAACGCCCAACTGAATCTGGAAATCGAGGCGCCCGGTTGGGATTTCGACGAAATAGTAAACGATTCCCAACGGGAATGGAACGACCTGTTGGGGCGCATTAGGGTAGAAGGCAACACTGAGCGGCAACAGCGCCGCTTTTACACCGATCTTTGGCACGCCCTCCAGGGGCGACGGGTGATCAGTGATGTCAACGGTGCTTATCCGGATAATACCGGTGACCAGTTTCGCATCGGTCAGATCCCTCTGAATGAGCAGGGTAAGCCACGATTTAATCACTATAATTCCGATTCATTCTGGGGTGCGCAGTGGACGATCAATACCCTTTGGGGACTGGCCTACCCGGACATCTATGAGGAATTCGTGCAATCGCTCCTGCTGTATTATCAGGATGGCGGCCTGCTGCCACGCGGCCCTTCCGGCGGAAATTATACCCATGTGATGACCGGTGCTTCTTCCACCCCTTTTGTGG
>JAGQXH010000229.1 GCA_020436695.1 Lewinella sp.
GTATAACAGCCGGCCGGAACAGGTGCAATGCGAAGAAAGACAGGCACAATATCAACTTATCCAATCGGTTTTGGATACAATCCAGAGATCCTCCCACCTGGTTATTCTGCATCATCATGCGCTGTTGAAGAACCACAAACCGGAAGCGCTGCAGGATGCTTTTAATACCAATCCCGATGCAGTGGGTATGACCTGTGATTCCAGCGATCAGTTCGATCGGCTTATATATCCCCAACTGGTGAAATTGCAGGACCATGGTATTCAGGTGATACTTGTTGGTGGAGATGTCGGAATGCGTGCCAAACGATTTGAATATCAGACGCCGGAAGGTATCTGGCTTTTAGGCTCCGGGATCAATAATAGCCTGAAAAAGGAAAACAAACCGGATTACGTCACTACGTTTGCCCCGGACGAAGTATTGATCTTCAGGCACGATCCTGTAAAGCGCACTTTGCAATGGGAGTTCGTTCTGCTGAATAGTCTGCTGAATTGACGAGCTTAAGTGAACCATGAAAGCATCCCGGAATCCCAACATCACCGCATAATAACATCAATCAGGGATGCTTCTGATCCTTAAACTCCTGATAGGTCATATTGTTGTAATGCTCTTCGCCGATAAATTCAAGTTCGGTAAGCATGGCGTCAGCTTCCTTATAACCCGGAGAAATGGAAATGCGATCCTGCTTAGTATCCAGATAAACGAAGGCCGGATAGCCAAGTCGACCGTCGAGCAGGGCATAGGCTAGTTCATGAACACCCCGGCGGCCAACATTATCCAGATATTTTAGTGAGTAGCCTTTAAATTCAATGTCCTCTTTTTGTTCGGCATTGAATTTTACAGGATAGTAATGCTCATTAAGATAAGCCGCTACCGCCGGATCGGTAAATGTGGATTTATCCATTTTTTTACACCATCCACACCAATCCGTATACACATCAATGAACATCTTTTTGGGGTTCTCTTTATTTAACTCCAGTGCCTCTTCAAAGGTATACCATTTGACGGCCTTACTTTCTGCTGGAGCATCGGATGGACGGAATGCAAAAATGAGGCTCAATATCATAACCAGGAGAAGAGAAGGAATTAATTTTTTCATTGGTGGTCGTTTTCTGTGCGGATCAATAATTTGTTGTGTACATATTTAATGGCTACAAATATACCTTAAACGTTGCATAGCCCACCTTCCTTTAATGCTTTATTAACTAATTCCACTGCTAAATGCGACAGGGCGGACAATATCGTCCGGTGAAAAATTTACCTAAACTTAATTTTGAGTTTAAGGATAGGCAAGAATAGAAAGGAGACTTTTGGCGTTGAAATAATGATCAGCCTAAAGCTCTACACATTTATGATCCGGATATTGCTCCTGTTACTACTGTTCCACATACTTATACAGCTAACTCTTGCTGGGCAGACTGTTTTATATCCAGGCGATGTTGCCGTACTGGGACTGGCATCTAACGTCGGCGGTGACCAGGGTAATTGTACGTCAGGAGGTCAATTCCAGGGTAGAGACCGGATAAGTTTTATCAGTTTCAAAGAGATCGCGACCGGCACGATCATCGATTTCACCGATAACGGCTGGGAGCGCATCAATCCGGGGCTTTGGGGGAATACCGAGGGATTCATCCGGGCCACCCGCACCGGTACAAGTATTCCGGCAGGTACAGTTATTACTTTTGAATTTCCTCCCACTCAGACTGGGCATCTGGCTATTACTCCTGATGCGAACTGGGAATTTCTATTGCTTGGAACGAATGCCCTTAATTTTAATGATAGCGGAGACCAACTCTATGTCATGCAGGGTGGGATGTGGAACAACGGAACAACCATCGGATGTTGTAATGGAGAGCAGGATGCAACATATACAGGAGGCCGGATCTTATTTGGTTTTAATTCCCGTAGTGAGTGGAATGCCGGCGTTGATGATTCACAAAATTCCGGCCTTCATCCGGATGTGACACCCTGCTTCTCTATGGCTCCCACGAATGGCGTGACAAACTTCACATCCTATACTGGACCTTTCTCCATGGCTACCCAATTGGAATGGATAGCCCGGATCGGAAATCCGGATAACTGGTCTGCTTTTGATGACTGTGAACAATATCAGGATCCCCCATCGGAAATACTGATTGCGGCCAGCGGAATGCAGCTGGATTGTCAGATCTGTAATTCCTGCTCACCTTTTGCCGATACCTTGCTGGTGCAATTACCCTTGACCGGAGGTCCATTTATGGTAGATTACACGGATGGTACAGATACTTTTTTATTGGCCGATGCGGAAAACCTGCAGGAAATTCCTGTTTTCATTGCTCAGTTGACCAATTTTGATCTGGTCAGGGTTACGGATATCAACGGTTGCCCCATTTATTCAAATTTTGAGAACGGAACCAGCCTGGAAGTAAATGCAGAACCCATTACTCTAAACTGCCGCGTATTGAGCGACCCGCCGAATGGAATGGTAGAGATCGGGATCAACTCCGGGCAATCACCTTTCACCTTAAGCTGGACGGATGAGCAGGGACTCATGGGAATAGAGATCTTGGATGGGATGGGAAATCATGTGCTTGAAGGCCTGCAAAACGGCGGCAATTATCAGCTTGAGATCACCGATGCCGGTGGTTGTGTTGGGAATTGCTCATTTCATCTTGCAGGGGATGATTGTAGTGATGTGAATCTGCATGCCATTATAGTTACAAGACCGGGTGCCGATTGTAACTCTCCGTCCATCGATCTGGAGATCATCGCCATAAATGGTGGCAGTGCGCCCTACTCACTGGAACATCCCCTGACGGGACAGCTTACACCCATAACTGAATTTCCTCTTCTGTTTTCTGGTATTTCTTCCGGGATCACTTCGCTCGGGATACAGGATGCCAATGGTTGCCGGCAGGAAGTAGAGGTCCCATTTATTGCCATAGAACCGGGCCCTTCGCCGAGCCTGTCCTTGGGGCCGGATGTTGCCATTACAGTTGGACAGAGTACGGTATTGCGGGGTCAGGCCAGCTTCGATCCAATAGCCGTTAGCTGGCAACCTGCAACTGGACTTTCTGATCCCCGTTCCCTTATTACCGCTGCTTCCCCCTTGGAAACTACGCTATACATTCTCACCGCTACTCATGCATACGGCTGCAGTGTGAGCGATACCATCCTGGTGGAAGTAAGTCCGGAATATTCTGCTTTCGTACCGAGTGCTTTCAGTCCCAACAACGACGGTGTCAACGACCTGCTCACGATCTTTCCCGGTCCTGAGATCGCCGAGATACGCGCTTTCAAAGTGTTTGATCGCTGGGGTAATCTGGTGTTTGATGCTCCGGCCGGAGGTATATCGGAGGTCCGGGGCTGGGACGGCAATCTGCAGAATGGCCAATCAGCCTCCGCCGGCGTCTATTTGTTTTTTGCTGAACTGGTGGATCAAAACGGCCAGGCCGAATTTTTACAGGGTGGAGTAAGCCTGCTACGTTAAAGCTGTTGTCTGGCACCCAACCGAAGGCAGGTAGTAGATGGTCTAGCTGTGTAAAAGATCTTCATGAATTTACGAAAAGGTCTCACACTGCTGGCATTGATGCTCATAACTTTGCTTTATACTCAATGCAAGAAGGAAATATCTGATCCTGATGGGTGCGAGGGAGATAGTGTACCTGCTACCATTATCGGTCAGGATCTGCGCCTTTGTGCCTGTTGCGGTGGCTGGTTCATCGATCTGGGAGAAGATACTGTGCGTGCATTTACGTTTCCGGATGGATACATTATGGACACACTACCTGCGCTCCCGGTTGAAGTCTGCCTGGAGTATGAATATTATACCGGTGCCTGTGATATTTTCGGTGATCTGATCATCATCAACGAGATTGAAAACCGCTGAGGCTACAATTTAAAACCTATTCAGCTTAAAGGGATCCAGCGGCATACTGGTCGGTTTCTCATCGGCCAGTTCTTCGACCAGCTTGCCGGTTCCGGCTCCCAGACTGATCCCCAACATCGAATGTCCGGTAGCTACAATACAGTTATCCCATTTTGATACCCGGTCGATATATGGCAGCCCATCAGCTGAGCAGGGGCGATAGCCGTACCAGACTTTTTCCATGGAAGGCACAGGGATATCCCATTCCGGGATGAAGCGTTTTACAGAATTCAGTAATCCTTCAATACGGGTTCGCTTGGGAGGAACATTGGTGCCGGTAATCTCCATGGTGCCGCCAAAACGGATATGACGATCATCGAGAGGTGTAATGGCTACTTTCCCTTCGTGCAGGATAGAAGGGTAGTTCAGTCGATACGGGCTATCCTCAAGTGTAATGGAATACCCACGGCCTCCTACCAGTGGTATGGACAATCCCACGATCTTACCTACTTCGCGACTCCATGAACCCGATGCAACTACGAGAAGATCCGTATGGTAACTATCCCGATCTGTGATGACCTCACTGATCCTGCGTCCCTGTCTCTCAATACCAATGAAATTCTCCTCCGAACGGATGTTTACACCATCTTCCTGTAATACGGACAGTAAGTTGTGCATTAGTTGGTTAGGATACAGGTGAGCGTCACACCCGAACCGGATGGCCCCTTTAATCAACAGTTCAAGTTCCGGTTCCAGTGCCTGGGCGGCATCATATTCCAGGTATTCAGCCTGCAGGCCGAGTTCCAGTGCTTTTTCTACGGTGTGGCGGGCATGATCAGCTGAGGATTCGGTCTGAACATACTCGATCAGTCCCCGATGATCATAACCGAACTGAAAACGTGGGGAAGCAGCCCATTCTTCGTATAGTTTCTGACTTAATAGGGCAATATTCCGCAGCGGAATGGCCGAATCGGCAACATGTTCGGCATTGGCTTTGCGCATAAATTTAACGCCCCAATCTGCCAGGCCCCAGTCGAATCGTGGTTGAATATAGAAAGGGCTGCGACTATTCAACAGCCACTGCAATCCCTGAGTGATAATTCCGGGCGCAGCCAGTGGAATGAAGTGACTGGGACAGACATAACCTGCATTGCCGTAGGAGCAGTTATTCTGAATATCGGTCCGGTCGATGACAGTAACTTCCCAACCTGCCTGACGGAGAAAATAGGCGGAACTCAATCCAATGATGCCGCCGCCGATGATGGTGCATTTCATACTAGTACTTAGGTCTAAATTATGGTGCTCAAATCAGGCTCAAGTATAGCTAATTTCGGATGAAATGCACACATCCTGCCAGGGTATATTGAATTTGGTGGTCAGTTGTCAGTGATCGTTGCCCTTTTGGGAAGGAGCAAAGGCTAACGGACAACTGACCACTTAAATTTAGTTGTTCCCCCCTTCCTGTTTTCCATTAGGATTAGGAACAATAATCGGTTGCTCGGGAAGAACATTACCCTTGGGGTCAATAGGAGTAGGGACCGGCGAACCGGTAGGTGGAACCAGTACAGGTGGCGGTGGTGCCGGTTGTGGGTCCGGTTTGATGGATGGGAACGAAAGAATTCCCTTTACGGGTCGGATGGATCGGGCGGCCGATCGACTGCTTTGCAGATGAACGTCCATTGACAAATTGTAGTTGATCATATTGGCATCATCGATCTTTTCCAACGGATAGGTATCCAGACTCTCCACCGTTACGTAAAAGCGGCGACGTTGCGGGTCGGGTTCTACTCCCGTCAGTAATACATCTACTTTGGCGTCGCTTCGGCGTGCCACCAGGTTGTTGATGAACGGTTTCAGTTTCATATCCACCGGATTGGCTTCATCCTCCAGGTTAATGATGAATTTCCACTGGAAAGCAAAACGCCGGTCTTCTTTCTTCTTCAGATCAAACTCACCATCGGAAAGGATGGCAATAGGTTGAGCGCTGGTCTGGATCTCTTCATTCACCTGAATACTTATATATTCTCCACCGACCGGATAACGGCTGCGGATCTTGTAAGATACGCCGAGTTTACCCGGACGGTAAGCCAGAGGACCGGTAAAATTGCTTGATAATGGCCGGCCGCGCACGATAAAGCGGCAGCCAAAACTACCATCCTCCGCTTTAAATGGTTCGGCAGTCAGGGTGGGCTGGCCGTCATATACTCCGGGAAGAACGTCGTCGAGTACCCAGAAATTCTGAGTCATATTCTCTGGAATACCCTCCACGATCAGATAGTGGGTATGTTCTGCGCCTTCCGTCATCAATGGAAAATCCCGGGCCTGCTGGAAAGTAGGCTTAATGGCATGGAAATAGTATTTGATATCACTAGGAGAGGGGAGTCTGGAAAAAAGACTTTCACGGGTATAACGCCCTGCAAAATCGGCGTAGATAATAGTTTCCCAGTCTGTCCCGCTAAAAGTAGTGGCATTGGTCCGGCCCAGCGTAGCGCCTCCTTTCAGCCGCGCGGCCAATGGCAGATTGACATTAACCCCGATCTCAGCTTCAATCTTAAAGTTATCTTCAGCAGTAGAAACGTGTTTGACCATCACGCCTTCGAATTCACGTAGATAATAGGCGCGGTTGACCATAGAGGCGTTGTTGCGGTAAAACTGCCACAAATTCATCATGGCTTCCGTCGTACGCCAGTCATTGGCTTCCAGTACGGTTTTCATGGGAGAGACGAACGATCCGGATAGCGCCACGACGGTAGACTCTCGTTTGCCGTCGGTTTCGAGTGCTTTTTTGAAGGCAACATAAGGTGGTTCAATGCCGGCATCCAGAAACGCCTTCAGGTAGCCGCTGCAGTTTTCCGTTAAAATGAAAGAGTCGAAGTTTTCGTCCGGATTAACGGTGAAGGGATCTGTCATCGAACTGGACTGAAAAACCTGTGTAGACAGGAAATTCACCTCGTCGAAAGGCTTCTGTATATCATCCTGGCTGAAGATGTAATACAGCATGCCGCCTCCCCGGATATTGGCGGTTTCTACCTTGGTGCGCAGATCGCGCCGGCCCAGGAATTTACTGAGATCCCCAGGAACATAATCACGTTTATTATCGGCAATGGTGAAGCCACAGTAATCCGTGTGTTTTTTAAAGATGCGTTGCAGTGCATAACCCAGTGAGATCCTGGAATAACTTCTTTCCGGCGGCCAGTTTTCCCGGCGATATTCGTCCAGCTTATCACGATATTTGGAAACGCGTTGCGCCTGTGTTGACAATCCGCTGAAAAGGAAAATGGCAATTAAAAGTATGGGTGCGTAGGATAGTTTGACTTTCATGGAAATCATTGTAATTAAAGATACCACACACAACGAAAGCCGTGTTGAAAATGGTGTATAAAGTAAGACTTTAATGTAATATTAAGAAAAAAGCCTTTTGGATCATGCAGAGAGCTCCAAAAGGCTTTAGTTTATGAAGTGTGGTAAAGGCTATTTACTCACTCTCTTTTTCATGTCTGTGGCCCACTTTTGAAAAACCTGTACTTCCTGGTCGGTCAGTGCTTTGTCCGGCATACGTTCTACCATTCCTTTTGGCGGCATGGCACGTTCGCTGGTCACTTTCAGGATCTCGTCCATAATATGAGCCTGCTCGCTGGCAGTCATGGTCGGTACATTATCCCACATCAGGGCATTCTTGGCTTTATCGGACTTGCCGTCTTTACTATGGCATCCATAGCATTTGCCCTGCACGATCTCATTCACAGAATCCGTATATTCGAATCCGGCCATAGATTTTTTCGAGCTGGCACATTGAAGGAAGAAAATTGACAGTACCAGGAGTGTAACAATGCTCAGTTTTTTGTTCATCTCAGTCAAGTTTAAATTGGTAATCGAGAAGTTTCGAGCAAAATACAAGATAATTGCTGTTTATACAATTAAATGTTTACGGCTTTTTTGAATTAATAGAATTTCGGACTGCCCGATATTCCGGGTTGACGCTTTTTGAAATTTTGCCAATTCGCGGACGAGCCCTATTTTACAGGCCGATCTTGAAAAATAACAATATGTCAGATTCATTCAAATGGGGGATCATCGGTGCCGGACGCATTGCCGGAAAATTCGCGTCGGATCTCCAGACGCTTAGATGGGCCCAACTGCATGCAGTAGCTTCCCGCTCATCGGAAAGAGCAAAGACTTTCGACGAAGAATACGGTGCTGCTCACGCCTTCGGTAGTTATGAAGAAATATTTTATAGTGGCGTGGAGGCTGTTTACGTGGCTACCCGGCATCCGGATCACGCTGCTGCTACCATTCTGTGTCTGGAAAACGGCATCCCTGTACTTTGCGAGAAGCCGTTTGCCATGAATGCCGGAGAAGTGCAGCAGATGATAGATACGGCGAAAAGGAACAATACCTTTTTGATGGAGGCGATATGGACGCGTTTTATTCCGACTACCCTAAAAGCGCTGGAACTGATTGAAGCGGGCAAGATCGGTGAAGTGATTTCCGTTAAGGCCGACTTCGGATTTAAAGCCAAAAAAGATCTCAGTGGCCGTTTGTACAATAAAGAACTCGGAGGCGGGTCGCTCCTGGATATTGGTATTTACCCGGCCTTTCTATCATTGCTATTATTGGGTAAACCCACCAAAATCCTGGCGCATGCGGCCATTGGGGAAACGGATGTAGATGAAGAAATGGCCGCTATCCTTACCTACGATAATGGAAAAATGGCGCAGATCCATTCTACCATCCGGGCAGATTCCAAAACGGAGGCCTTCATTTACGGTACCGAAGGAGTGATCCATATTCATTCCCGCTGGCACGAACCTACCAGCATGAGTCTGTTACTTCCGGAAGAACGCCCTCAGGATTTCTTTTTTGATTACCCCTGTATCGGATACGCTTACGAAGCAGAAGAAGTGATGACTTGTCTGGCAGCTGGCAAAAAGGAGAGTGAAGCCTTGCCGCTTTCATTCAGTCTGGACCTGATCACTTTACTGGACGATATTCGGAAGGAGATCGGATTAACTTATACGGCAGACGATTGAATACGGCCGCCCCGAGCGTAGCCGAGGGGCGTCCGTATTATACCGTCATTTCTCCCCAAAGCCATCGATGCTGAGCCGCCCAGTCTTCCTTATGAATAAATGTCAGCGGCACATAATCTTCACCTGGTGCACCAATGTGATAGATCATCCAGTCGGCATCATATTGATGTATAAGTTCGCGGATGCAGTCCACACGATCTCCGGTTTCGGAGAGCGTGCATTCTGTCCAGTCGATCACTTCTACACGATAGCGAAGTTTTTGCCGGTGGCCGTTCATCTTCATTTCAATCTCGATGTCCTGCTTGCCGGGTAAGTTGGGAATGGGAATAGTTAAGTTTAACATGTCGGTGTGATTAGTTAAGCATAAGTTGAAAAGTCTTTGAGTCGTTGGTCCAAGATACGAACTTTAGTATTAATTTTGGATGGTGCTCAGCATTGGAATCACGCGCAAAAAAAGTATTGCAGAAATGAATATGGTATTTTTTCTATTTGTGGCCTTGATCCTCATCCTGGCGATCGGAATACGCTATGTCAGTTATGCATTGGACGGTATGATAAGTAGTAAACTTGGCAACACCGGCTTTTTGTTGGTCATGTTCGCACTGAGTGTTATGGTTTATTCTGCACTAATGATCGAATACCGGTCAAGAGAACCACGCCGGTACTATTCATTTCACCCCTCTGCGGGAAATTATGGCATTGACTGGCCGGAGCCTAATGCTGTGTTTACCATTTGTTGTTTTGCCACACTATTAGGTATAATAATATTGCTATTTGATCTGATCCTGAGTTATTTTCGACGTAGATCAAATTTGAAAAGTAAAGAGGCATAACCTTTCTGTATATTACCCGATTTGATATTTCTTTCTAAATTGTAGAATAAAAACTTGACTTTGTGTCCTAAAGCCATATATATTTGTTCTACAATTTAGAAAGTAAGATGAAAGAAACACGTCTGGGAGAATTCGAAGAAGTCATTTTATTGCTGGTCGGTATACTCGGTGATGATGCGTATGCTTTCCGGATCGCCGAAGAGTTCGAATCCCAATCCGGTCGTTCCGTCTCTATTGGTGCTGTCCATTCCACCTTGAGCCGGTTGAGTGACAAAGGTTTTCTGAAATCCGAAATGGGAGAGGGGGAAGCGGTCAGAGGCGGCCGGCGAAAACGGATCTATTCGATCACGGCCACGGGGGAAAAAACCCTGTCCGGAGCCCGGGATTTCAGATTGTCTCTTTGGAAACAATATCCCCCGTTTTCTACCGGTAATTTAAGTGTAGATCTTTGAGCTATGGCCGCTAAACCACAAGTGCCGCCAAAGTTGGCCAAACGCCTGCTCCACTGGTTTCTCCGTCCGGATTTGGTGGAAGAGGTAGATGGTGATCTGAAAGAACAATTCTACCGGAAACTGGACAAAGCCGGTTTTCGAAAGGCCAGATGGAATTACTGGTATCAGGTACTGCATTATCTCCGCCCATTTGCGCTACGTACCACTTTATTTACTTCCTTAAACCCATTTTTTATGGTACGCCACCATTTTAAGATCAGCTTACGCAATCTGGCCCGGCAGAAAGCTTATTCAATGATCAAGATCGTCGGTTTGGCGCTAGCCATTGCCGTTTGTTTACTGATCGCTTTATATATACGGCAGGAATTGACCTACGATCGCCACTATAAGAATGGAGATCGTATTTATCGCCTCACCAACACCAGCCGATTTGAAAATGAGATCAGTCAAAGTGTACATTATCCAGCTCCTATGGCGGCGGCGTTGAAGGAGGATTATCCGGAATTCGAACAAGTCGGTCGGTATAGCGCAACCCGGATCTTCGGCGCTGGGGGGAATGAGATAAGGCGAACCGATCGCTTTGAGAACTCACACGAAGACGACCTTATATTTGTTGATCAGGAATTGCTGAACATTCTAGAAGTACCATTCATTGCCGGTAATGCAGAAAAGGCCCTGACGGAGCCCGGTACTATGGTGATCACCCGGAGTAAAGCCGACAAGTATTTTCCGGATGAAGATCCAATCGGCAAAACTTTCATTATCAACAATGATGAGACCCATCAGTATAAAGTGAACGGCGTGATCGAGAACTTTCCGACAACCTCTCACCTGCAAGCTGATTTTCTGGTTTCACTGG
>JAGQXH010000022.1 GCA_020436695.1 Lewinella sp.
CTATCTTGCGCGATGAATAGAGCTTCTCAATGTAGCCATACACTAAGGCTTTGAGCAACATCCGAGGATGATAAGCGCTCGAGCCGCCTCCCTCATAAGTATTCAAGATTGGCTCCAAGTCCAAGCCTTCTATCGCCACATTCACTAGCCGGACCAGGTGATTAGCAGGGATCAAATCCCCTAAACTTGGCGGCAACAGCCACATCTGATTCTGATCGTAGGGCTTAAACGTGACCTTATTGTGCCGTTTCTTTTTTTGAGCTCCCATATCCTTAAGATACGAAAAACCTCAATGATTTTAAAACCAAGAGGCTGTCTCTTTACTTTTGAGACAGCCTCTAAAGAGAGGGGCCCGGGTGGCCATTGCCGACATCAATGCAACCGCCATGCAGGAAACGGCCCGGCTGACGGACACTGATGCTGAAAGACTCTCTACACATGTATTGAATATAGCCGATAAAGAAGCGGTGTTAGCATTTCCGGAGCAGGTGATCGCTGCACATGGGGCTGTAGACGGGATAATCAATAATGCCGGCATCATACAACCTTTTATCAAGGTCAACGATCTGGATTTTGCGGCTATTGATCGGGTAATGAATATCAATTTTTACGGAACGCTGTATATGGTTAAAGCTTTTTTACCGCATTTGTTGCAACGTCCGGAGGCACACATTGCCAACATATCGAGTATGGGAGGCTTTTTACCGGTGCCCGGGCAAACTTTCTACGGCGCTTCCAAGGCGGCAGTGAAACTGTTGACGGAGGGCCTTTATTCCGAGTTACTGGATACTTCAGTAAGAGTAACGGTCATTTTTCCCGGAGCGGTCAATACCAATATTACAGCCAATTCAGGAGTAGCTGTTCCAATCGATCCTGAGGCAGCAGCAGATAGCCCATTGAAACCACTGGCTGCCGACAAAGCCGCAGCGATCATGCTCTATGGGATTGAAAAAGATAAATACCGGATACTGGTAGGTAAAGATGCCCGTTTTATGGACTGGTTCTCCCGCTTTAGTCCCGGGGCAGCGGCTAAGTTGATCTATAAACAAATGAAAGAACTCCTGAACTGATCGACCTGAAAATATTTTTCAGAAAAGCATGTTACTTTTTATCGGGTGCTCCGTCTTGTTAAGAAATTCTTAATAAATTTTGAAAATGAAAGCAATCAATTTGTTTTTGTTCTTAGCTATTCTCACTTTCGGTGCTTGTGACATGAGTCCCAAAGAGGCCGGTGAAACTGATGATCTTACTGCTGTTGATACTACCGCTCAGGTAGATCCTGTATCCATCGAGATCACCGCTCCTGCAAACTATGTCCAGTATTTTGATCAGGCTATTGCCGCCCTGGAGCAAGGTGACCGCGTAGCCACCCTTACCTATCTTCAGACAGGTATTGATGCGCTGACGCAGGAAGGCCAGGCCCTCGAAGGTGATGCAAAACACAAAATGGACACTGCCATCGCTGATCTTGAAGCAGCCAAACTGCAACTGCAAAGTGGCCAGCTTCAGGCTGCAAATGACCTGAAACAGTTATTCTTCCAGGTTCAGGTCAACACGCCGCATCCGCTCATGGCAGATGCTCCGGCTGAAACCGGTGTTCAGGAATAATTTCCGGTAATAGTTGTGACACGCAGCTTACAGGTGAAAATCAAGATCTAATTGCGCCCCGGGCGAGTACGTCAGTACCGTCCGGGGTGTCTCATTTCGGGACCATCTCACAAAAGATGGCCTCACCGCCAATTGAGGGAATTTCAAAAATGTTCTAATCCGGCATTGCCCATGGTTATGCACAGACGGAAAGAAGTGGATCAGCTCCCGGATGATGAGATCATCCGTCTGATCCTGCACGAGGATCGTAGGGAACTCATGGAAGTTTTATACGATCGATACGCTGCTAAAGTTTACCACAAGTGTCTGGGCGTGATCGGTGATAAGCCCGCAGCCCAGGACCTGGCCCATGATGTCATGCTGAAAATATTCCTCAACCTGGCCACCTTTCGGAGGGAGTCGGATTTTCGGTTTTGGGTGTACTCCATTACCTATAACCAGTGTATGGATTACCTGAAAAAGAAGAAACGTCTGCAGCATTATGATCTCGATCTGACCAATTACAGTAATCTTTCCGCTCAGGATATTGAAATGGAAAATAAGGTGCTGGCCGAATTAAGATATTCACAGTTGGAGCGTTTGCTGAAAGAACTAAAAGAAGAAGACCGGCTGATCCTCCTGATGCGCTATCAGGACAGTATGCCCATGAAGGAGATCGCCCGGATACTCTCCATCACTGAAAGTGCCGTCAAAATGCGTTTAAGGCGAAGTCTGGACCGCTTATCGGAACGTGTAAAAAAAGAGCAGCATGAAGAATGATGTTGACAATGAGATAAAATCTAACCTGGAGCGACAATTCGGGCGACTGTTTGAGGATCAACCGGCCCCGGAACACCTGAAAAAAAGGTTCTTCTCGCGCGTTGACGGGCTCCGGCTGCTTACCGATCTGATTGATCTTTTTACCACTAAGTTCTGGCAGACCAAAAGCCAATTCCTGCAGATATTCGATGAGAAAGATCCGGAAAAACCGGATGACCTGCCTTCAGACCAGCAAATTGGTGTAGATACACCTGGATCTTGAACTTGTGCTTGATCTAGTCCTAATAGCATAACTAATAATTTGCAACATTCGGCATTACTCCTGTTCCCGCAATGTCCTCAGTGCCGGCAAACCCACTCCGGTAGCATCAAACCCACCATCCACGGCAATCGTCTGCCCCGTTACATAAGAAGCCTTCTCAGAACATAAAAACACAATAACCTCGGCAATCTCCTGCTCATTGGCGGATCGTTGCAGAGGAATAGCATCGTAATACGCCCGGATGATCTCCGGTGAGTGCACGGCTGCAGCCAGTTTGGTCTTCACCGGGCCGGGAGCTACGCAGTTGACCCGGATGCCGTGGTCGCCCAACTCTGCGGCCAGTTGCTTGGTCAGATGTACCACGGCGGCCTTGGAAGTGCCGTAGGCTACGCGCAATGTGCTGGCCCGCACTGCCGAAATGGAAGCGATATTCACCATCGCTCCCCGGCTGGCTTTTAAGGCGGGGATAGCTGCCTGGGCGCAGAGAAACACGCCGTCCAGATTGGTGGCCATGATGGTGCGCCAGCATTCATAATCGGTAGCTTCCAGCGGTTTGAATTCCGCCACGCCGGCATTATTGATCAGCGCATCCAGCCGGCCGAATTCGGAAAGTACCTTCGGCATCATGACTGCTACCTGTTCCGGAATGGATACATCGCAGAGCACGGGCAAAGTGCCGGGCAGTTCTTTCGCCACTTTTTCGAGTTCCGCTGTATCGCGGTCGATCATGGCGACCTGCCAGCCGTTTTCCAGGAATAATTTGGTGGTGGCCAGACCGATGCCGCGGGCGGCTCCGGTGACGAGGGCTGTTTTGTGGATCATATTCTTTTTCAATAGTTCGTGAAGGATTTCGAACGTGATTCATAGGATGGCTCAAAGCCCAATGTCGTCAACTTAAGGATTTTTCCTTCCCGCGCCCTAACCCTAAAGGGAATCCAGCCCGCAGAATTCCTGCGTGGGAGAGCCTCCCTTTAGGATGAACTCACATAGTGAGTGAACCGCTTGAGGATGGGATGCCGGGCGCGCGTGGGCTTAAGTTGACGGCATTAAGGCACAGCCTACGCCAAACGAGGGGCTTTATTAAGGATGTGATTCATAATCTTCTTCCTTTAATGAATAGCCAAAATATCAGCACTACTTCGCCAATGAAGGTAAATGTACTCACTTCCATAGTATAACCGCTTGACAATAGCTTCCCGAAACCATCAATGATGTAACCGAGGCCCGCTACAAGAAGCAAGACACCGAGTATTTTTTTGAGATAGGCTGCCCGGTACGCCAGATACCCCAAAAGCAGTAAATGAAAACCGAAAATCGCCAGGCCGATGTTCCAGCTGTTTTGAAAATTTTGCAGGGCAGCAGAGGTTTGAAAAGCGATAAGGTCCGTTCCGAGAGCATTAATTGGTGCCGCGTTTATCCATTGCAGAGCCTGGATCAGAAAAAAGGCAGCGGCCGCCAATATGGCGGTATAGACCAACCTGAACCAGGCCGCCAATAACGAAAGACGATCGTTGACCTGATGAAAAAAGAGATACAAAGCCCAGGAAGTTACTATATCCAGAACGGCAACTACAAGCAGGATAACAATACCGGTTCGGAATGCACTCTGACCGTTCGAAATGTTTTGAAACGTCTTGGTTGCATCAGCAACATCCAACATTTCGCCGATCATGCCAAAGACGGCAATGGGCGCAATAATAGCCATAATGAGCAGGGCGATAGCCGCTATGACGGCACTTTGGCTTCTGGTGATGGTTACCTGAGAAGTACTCATGATGTAGTTTAAGTATTTTTAAGATTTGCCTGTTGCTTCAGGATCAAATCCTTTTATAATCAGCCAAAATGCTAAATACAGTTCATTTAGAATTATCGGAAGCAATAATACATCAAATAATGACGAATTCACCCCAAACAATCTGATTACCGTTACCAGCAACAGGATCAAGGTAGCAATGAGCCCCCAAACGGAAATATATGCCGGAACGAGCCGTGTCCGATACAATAATAGGTATAGAGCCAACGCTCCGGCAATGAAAAAATAGATATGAATATTTTCGTATATACTGTCTCTGTAGAGCGTCACTGATGGAATTAAGATAAATAGGCCACCGACGATCATCAACGCGCCTTCACCTAGTCTTGATAATAAATAGGCATAATTTAATCTTCTATTTCCATTGGTATTAAAAAATGGATAGAGTAGCAAGGGTATGCCAATAACAGCTAAGCCACTTATTACATCAGTAAAAAATCCCAGTATTTTATTACCGGTAATGGAGTAAACCAGCATGCTGTATGCCAGTACGATCAATATCCCGACAGCGGTAGCCCTTTTCCGGTTTGAGACTTTGAAGCTCATTTTCTAGCGTACTTTCCGTTTTCAATTCATTTTGGATAAGGTACGAAAAACAAGAAGATGAAAGCAATGCTTCCGGCCTCATCCTAACGCATTTGAATGAGAAAAGTCCAACATCCGGAACAACTTCCCCATCCGGGAAGGTATTTTTGATAAGTCGATGCTAAATGACAACCCACACTGAACTAAATCTTATACCCATATGAAGATCCATAAAAGTAACGGCCTACTACCCATAGTCATTTTTTTAGTGGCTTTGGGCTGTAACAACAATGAGCAAACGATGAGCTCACAGGAAATGGAAACGGAAGCTACGAGGCAAATACTGACCTTGCACGAGCTACAAAAAAACGATCATTTTGAAAAGAAAGCAGAAGAATTCGTCGCCCTCTTATCCGACGACTATATCTCTGTAGATAGAGGAACGGTAAGTGGTATTGACCGGCAAGCGTATATCGACCGGTTCCAAAACTATTTTGATTCGGTTGAATTTGAAAAATGGGATGATATCAATCCGCCGATTATCCAGTTCTCGGATGATTTCAGCATGGCCTATACCATCGTGAATAAAGAGGTGATCGTCAAATATGAAGAGGAAGATGGAACATTGCAACGGGATAAGACCATTTTTTCCTGGGTAGCTATTTACCGAAAACACCAGGGCGAATGGAAGATCGACTGTGTGGCTTCTACTAATAAGCCGGGTGAAAAGATATAAATCCTATTCTGATAGGTATACGTATGGGGCTAAATAGCATCAACACTCCGTTTCGCATTCTAAATCCAGCGCCTCACGTGCTGTCTGTATTCGAGATAGTCTTTTTCGAAAGTTCGACTCAAATAGCTTTCTTCCTTCATGATCACAAGGTGGTTGATCACCAAAATTACCAGGGGAATAAAGATGAATGTCCAGAAGTTACCTTTAAGAAATGCCATGCCGATATATAGTACCAATAATCCCAGATACATGGGATTTCGGGAAAAAGAGTAAATGCCGGATGTTTGCAGTGAATTAGCGGGTTTGATGGTAATAAGTGTATTCTTCGTTCGGAAGAATGTCACTAGGGCCGGCAGTAGAATAGTGATACCCAGCAGTATCAATATTCGTCCGGAAATAAAGGCAATTTTCGTATTAAAGAATAGAATAGAGAGTGGAAATTGTTTTTGAATGAAAATGGAAATGAAGAAGATCAGGACGTAAAAAAGAGGTGGCGGAGGATATACTCCCGGGTGGTCAGGTTTTGTTTTCATGATATGAATTTTTTAAGCTGCTAAGGCAGAATGGAATACCCATTCGTTCACCAGCAACACAAAACTAGGTTCATACCACATTTAAAATTTAGGAAAAAAACGACATTCTTTATCCGGTAGGAAAGTCTCCGTAGCCACTGGTCTGTTTTTGTAGCAATGTGCCGGGAGGGAATTCGGCAAATTCACGGAATTCACGGAGCAAATGCGAGGAGTCGTTATACTCACATTCCAACGCGATCATTGACCAGCTTTTCTCAGGCGATGAATTCTTAATTTTCATGGCATGTTCAAATCGCACGATCCGAAGGTACATTTTTGGAGATATGCCGACGCGTTTCGTAAAATTCCTTCCAAATTGACGCAGGCTCAGGCACGCCTCAGAAGCCCAGTCTGGAAGGTTATGCTTCGCCAGTGGATCGAGCATTTTGATACTCACCTGGTCTAAGGGATCTTCGGGTAATACGCCCGCTTCAATTTGCCGGTCTATAAAACCAGATACTACTTCTATCATCTCCTCATAAGAAACGGATCTTTCCAGCTGCCCGATGATCACCGGTATATCGGCCGGTAAAAAATCAATGGCATTGAGGCCCGCATTAACGGTTTTTTGCATCGGGATCTTTAATAAACGATAAAGCCCGGTGGGTTGAAAGGCTATTTTTATCATCAGGTAATCCCGGCCGAATTTTAAGCCGACCGGTCTGTTTTTGGGGCCGGTGATATTAGCGATGGGAGCCGTGAAACCTTCGTCGTCAGGGTACTCCAATACCTTTATATGATCCTTCGGATAGAAATAAAGATTTTGTTCCGTATTAGCCAGACAAGTGATAAACGGAGGAGGTAAGGGATCGGCTTCCTCCCATTTCATATGCAGGATCTGGAATTCCCGTATGAGGTCTTTTTGATGATCAGCAGGTTCATATTTTCGAAAGAATAACATAGGAAGTAATTAAGGTAAGTCACCACCACATAAGAAGAAGTCACTGTCAGAATGCAGTCCTTCAGTCTTCATCCAATCCAAACCGTCAGTAAGATCGTGAATTTTGTATGAAGTGCATCCCTGTTCCCTGCAATTTATGCCGGATAAAATCCAGTATTCCTGGCAGGTACATTAAAAGAATATAAAGAGACCTCATTTTCAGACAGAGAAACTCATTTTTCATTAGACACTGAAAATCAATTAATTATCAATTATTTTTCAAGCCTCTGAAAAATAAGTCCTGTCTTTTTTATCCTTCTGAAATATAAGTGCTGCCTTTTGAAATATAAGTGCAGTTGAAATAAGCATTTCCGAATGATCTTGCCGGTACAAACAATGAGTTAGCAAACGCGGGCCATCAGGGCCGCCAAATGATTACCCCGAACAGGATGAACTTTTCTTAAACCTCTATCTAAAACTCAATACTATGTTACGTATACCTCAATTGAAGCGCCTGCAAGACCAAACCTCCCTGGAACAATACGCCAACACCTACGTATGGCTGGCACTTGCCTATTGCCTGCGACGTTTTGGAACGCCCAAGATCCTGTTCGGCACCTGTTCCAGTTCGCTGGCCCGCCTGTATGGGGTAACGCCTAAATCGGTATTGATCCATCGCGACCGGATGAACGGAAAGCGTACCTACATATTCCGATCCGAACGATCCGTAAGCCTGCAGGGGTTTATGGAGATCCTCCGCTTTAAGCTGAGCCGGACGGCAAAGATCCGTCATCACCGGCAGACCCAGCCGATTGGAAAAGCGTCATAAGTCACTAGCCAGCCAGTCGTAAGTCGATCGGGTCAGTAGAAAAAAAATGAATAGGCCCAGCTCTCTGCAAAAAGCGGGCTTCGATCCCGGTAATTTTGCCTTACTACACTTCACCTCAGCACTTACCTGCTTGACTGACGACTATCGACTGACGACTGTTGACTTTCAATTATCATTCCAACCGAATAGCCTTCACAGGATTGGCCAGGGCCGTAGTGATAATCTTATAGCTGACCGTGGCCAGGGCAATAAACAGCACGATCAATGCGGAAATAATAAAGACATTCACACCCAGTGAAATTCGGGTGGCGAAATTGTCGAGCCAGTTGTTCATGAGCAGGTAGATCGTTGGCCAGGCTAATAGATTAGCGATCAATACCAGCCACAAGTATTCTCTGGAAAGCATTTGTACGATACCCGGTACACTGGCTCCCATGATCTTCCGAATACCGATCTCTTTGCGCCGATTCAGGGTATTAAAGCTCGACAGTCCAAAGAGTCCCAGACAGGCCACAAAAATGGCGAAACCGGCGAAAAGGGTGAATACCCGACTGAACTTACGATCGTTGTCATACTGACGGTTGTAGAACTGATCCAGGAAGAAATAGTCGAAAGGATTGCCCGGAAAAAAGGACTGGTAGGTAGCCTGCACTTCGTTGAAGACCGATTGATAATTACGCCCCTCCAATCGGAGCGTATAATAGTTGGAAGCCCCCGTGGTCAGTGGAAAGGCAATAGGTGCCACCTTCGTTTTGGCCGACATTTGGTTATAGTCTGCCACTACCCCGACTATAGTGTGCGGGCGCCCCCAGAAGGTTACCTTTTGACCGACCGCTTCTTCATTAAGCTGAAATCCAAGGTATTTTACGGCCGCTTCATTCAGTACCAGGGCAGCAGTATCGGTGGTAAACTCCGGGCCGTAATTTCTTCCGGCCACGATATCGATCTTATACGTTTCAAAATAATTGTAGTCAACACCGGCATTATAAATGATCTTATACTTATCGTCCGATTCTTCCTGGCGCTTGATCCCATTCGTCCAGAATATCTCATCACCGGGCACGTTGGAAGAAGCCGCAACATTGGAAATACTCGCTTTTTTCGTCAATTCTTCCTTGAAGGCCTTGCTGGTGGATTCAAAAAGAGAATCCACAGCGAACACTTCCGGCCCGCGGATCACCAGGGTTTCGGTCATATCGAACCCCAGGTCGATCTTTCGCATATGTGCCAGTTGTTGGTAGACAATAATGGTACTGGCGATCAGGGTAGCGGAGGCCGCAAATTGAAAGATCACTAAGCCTTTTCGCAGGAAATGGCCCGTCATCGTGCCGGTCATCTTCCCTTTTAATACGGCCACCGGTCGGTAGGAGGACAAAACGAATGCGGGATATAGTCCGGCAATCAGGGACCCCACGATCAGGATGCCGGCAATGGATAACCAAAAAATGCTGTCTGTAAGGAAGGCCAGATTTAGACTTGAATCGGTCAGCCGGTTAAATGCCCCAATACCGAGTGTGACTATACCAAGCGCAATGGCCAGCGCGAAGAGGTTGAGAAAAAAAGACTCCGCCAGAAATTGATAGACCAGTTGACCGCGGGTGGCGCCTAAGGTTTTCCTTACCCCTACCTCACGCGCTCTTTCTATCGACCGCGCCGTGGATAGATTGATGTAATTGACCCAGGCGATCAATAAGATAAAAAAGGCGATGATCAGGAGGAAAGCCACAGCATCGCCATCGCCCTGTTCTTCCGGTTCGGACTCCTGCAGGAGGTTGGAATATAAATGGATATCCGTAATAGCCTGGAGCGGAAAATCCACGTGATAATTGCGTTCCTTGAAGCGCTCTCCCTGCTCCTCCCACAAGAATTCCCGGAATCTGGCATCAAAATCCTCTGGAACGGTGCCGGGTCGCAGTAATACATACGTATTGAAATCGTACCACCCCCAGGCTGTTTCCGAAGCAGCGATACCGTCATCATTCCTGGTCTGGTTGTTGAGTGTTTCGTAGGAGATGAGGAGATCGAATTTGATATGAGAATTATCCGGCACGTCTTTAGCGACCCCCACGATCTCGACCCGGTATTCTCCATCTATTTCCAGGGTTTTCCCCATCGGGTCCGCTCCTTTGAAATATTTCTGGGCCGTGCTCTCCGAAATAATGACCGTATTGGGATCATCAAAGGAAGCCACATCGCCGGCGATCAGTGAGAAGTCAAATATCTCCAAAAAGGAACGATCTGCTATATGCATCCGCTTTTCCCAATATTGGATATTATTGTAGGTCACTACTCCGGAAATGGGATAGGCCCGGGCGTAATCCACTACCTCGGGCATTTTTTCTTTCATGAAAGGCCCTACTCTGGGCACCGCCGCAGCGCAGTCTACTTCCAGTTTTCCTTCCCGGAAGATCTGATACCGCACCCGGTAAAGATCTTCATGATTACTATGGAATTTGTCGTAACTCCGCTCGTAAGAAACGTACTGGAGGATGAATAAACAGGCCGCTATCCCCAGGGCCAGCCCCATGATATTGAGGGCGGAATACACCTTGTTTTTGGAGATGGTACGGAGGGTTGTACGCAAATAGTTCTTTGCGAGGGCAAAAAAGTCATTCTTTTTCATAACAGTCAGGTTATCAGGTAGCCGTGAGGTTGGCTGCTTACCAAAGATAGTATTTTTCCGGAATCCTAATTTTATAGACAATGTGTCACATAAGTGGTTGCTTCAAAAAAAGCTTTGCGTTTAGTTTTAGGATTGTCTTGCTCTTGTGACGAGCAGTAGGGAAAACGCTTAACAAAAATTTAATTAGGCTTACACCATCGGATTAATTATTTTCCCCCAGCTGATCGATAGCATCAATTTTGTCAAATTACTTCGCTATTTATCGTATTCTTAAAAAAGTAAACCAGTACTGAGATGGTCAAAGTGTTCCTTTTCCTCATGAGTTCTGCTTTAATGGTTCTGACATTTTTTGGTTGTAAAGCGGATCAAAATGCTGCGGGGCTTGAAACGGCCTTGGAACTGCCGGAAGATGTATTTTTTGAACAGGCGGTGGTAGGTCCCCAGGATGACGGAACCTATGTAGTGGCTACGACTCAGCGGATCGATCCGGCCGGCATCACGATCCAGTTTCCAGGCCGTCCTACCGATCTGGCTTTGAACCCTGAGCAAACCCTGCTGGCCGTAAAAAACAAATCCGATCTGGTATTTATTGACGTTGCTTCCAGATCCACATTGCAGGTACTCCCTTTGGCCTCCGGAGGTCATACCTTCGCCGGTATCGGTTGGAGTGCTGACGGAGAGAAGGTATGGACTACCGACACAAGAGGATATCTGCGTTCGGCTGCCAGGCAGAGCGACGGCACCTTCGCCTGGGCGGATGAGATCCTGCTCCCTGGTCCGGGCGAAGATGATAAATCGGACTCTTATCCGGGAGGACTCGCGATCGATGACAAATCGGGGCTGGTGTATGTAACGCTGAGCCGCAACAACACGCTCGGTATCATTAACCTGAAAACCGGCGAGATCGAATCCCAGATCCCGGTCGGCATTGCTCCCTATACCGTCGTATTACATGAAAATAAGGCCTATGTATCCAATTGGGGTGGAAGGCAGCCGAGGGAAGGTGATATGACCGGTCCTTCGTCAGGTAGTCGCGTGGTAGTCGATCCGGAAACCGGTATTGCTTCGACCGGCACTGTTTCCGTCATCGATCTGCCCAGCCGTTCGGTTACCGCTACTATTGAAGTGCTCCTTCATCCCAGCGGCATGATTCTTTCCCCTGGTGGTTCCCGGCTTTTTGTGGCCAATGCCAATAGCGATGCTATATCGGTGGTCAATACTGAAACGGACAAGGTAGTGAAGACTTTGAGTTCGAAGCCAATGCCGGACCTACCATTCGGCAGTATGCCGAATGCGCTGGCGGTCACACCCGATGGCCGGACCCTTTATGTTGCAAATGGCGGCAATAACCTGCTGGCCGCCATCGATCTTGTCCGCGAAAAGGTCATCGGATTGATCCCCACCGGCTGGTATCCCGGAGCGGTGCTTTTATCCGACGATGGAAATACGATCATGGTGGCGAACACCAAGGGCATTGGGAGTCGGGACAGCACTCGCGTACCCTCTCGTGACCATGGATTAAATTCGCATGATCATACCGGGTCTGTAACGTTTATCGACAAGCCCGATCCCAGTGAGCTCGAAGCATATACGATCCGGGCCGCCGGCAACATGCGCCTGCCCAAGATCAACCACGCTATGCAACTTAGTCAGGTGAAGGAAAGGGTTGTTCCGGTCCCGACAAGGCCGGGTGAAAAGTCGGTTTTCAAACATGTCCTTTATATCATAAAAGAAAACCGGACGTACGATCAGGTGTTTGGTGATATCCCGCAAGGCAATGGGGATTCGACGCTCTGCCAATTTGGCCGGGATGTTACGCCCAACCATCATGCGCTGGCGGAGAGATATGTCCTGCTGGACAATTTATACTGCAATGGCGTTCTGAGTGCAGACGGCCATCAGTGGACAGATGAAGGTGTGGTGACAGACTATATCGAAAAGAGTTTCGGAGGATTTGTACGCAGTTATCCCTACGACGGGGACGATGCGCTGGCCTATGCTTCCTCCGGTTTTATTTGGGATTATGTACTCAGGGCCGGCCTTACTTTTCGCAACTACGGCGAATTTGTCAAGGCACGGATCGAGCCTCAAAATGCCACCTGGACGGATATCTATCAGGATTATCTCAACCATACGAATAAGGTTTCCATTCGGGCGGAACCCCAGTTGCATACCCTGGAACCTTACCTTGCCCCTACCTTCGTTGGCTTCCCGGGATCGGTGCCCGACGTCTATCGGGCGCGGGAGTTCATCAAAGAGTTGAACGAATTTGAGAAGACCGGGGATTTTCCTAATTTCCTCATCATGCTTTTGCCCAACGACCACACCGTCGGCACCAGGGAAGGTTTTCCCACGCCGCGGGCTGCAGTAGCTGACAACGACCTGGCTCTGGGGCAGATCGTCGAAGCGGTGAGCAATAGCCGGTTCTGGAAAGAAACGGTCATCTTCGTCGTTCAGGACGATCCGCAGGCCGGACTCGATCACGTGGACGGAAGGCGAACGGTGGCATTGTGCATTAGTCCCTATACCAGGCGCGGTGAGGTGATCAGCGCGCATTACAACCAAAACAGCATCTTGCGGACGATAGAACTTATCCTGGGCTTGCCGCCAATGACACAATTTGACATGGCAGCCAATTCGATGGAAGACTGTTTTATCGGTGAGATCGATTCGACTCCCTATACCGTATTACCGAACCGCATACCGCTTGATGAAATGAACGCACAGCTGGGCATGCTGAAGGGCAAACAGCTATTTTATGCTCAGAAATCGATGGAAATGCCGCTCGATGAAGTCGACCAGTCGGATGAAGATCTCTTCAACCGGATCATATGGCATTCTGTGAAAGGCTATGATACGCCCTATCCTGATCTTGAGGGTGGTGGTGAAGGCCGGGCAGGAGACAGATGACTTTGTGTGATATTTGATTAATTGCTCTTCGCTTGCTATTGAGTAGTTTGAGAAATCAGTCAATACATTCTATCGGGCTATGGAAAAAAAGGAGTAGGAAAAGTTCAGAATGATGACTATTTTACTCAATAGAGTGGGAAGGCTATTAGTATATCCAATGGTGGATACAAGGAGTTCCATCTCATGAGCAAACAATTTAAAAGTAATAAACTTGAAAGAGCAAATAGAAATACTTGAACCAACGATTGGTAAATATTTGTCTTACATATTCTTTCAAAGAATACAGCAGAAGCCATTTCCTAAGCTCAAGAGTGAACTTCTTACATACGAAAAATTTTGTCTAGCCTTTAATGGCGAAAAATCAACAGCTCAATATTTATTCACAATAGAACCACTATATATCGATTTCGAAAACTATCACAATCCTTTTAAACTTAGAATTAGAGAGGAAAATATATTGGAACCAATGCAACCATCGGGAGAAAGACTAAGAGAAGGATATAATTCAATCGTTGAAATAGGTTTCAAGATAGGGTCAATATACTTTTATGAAGACGATCAAAGATGGAATGAAACTCCAAATTTTAGCCATCTAAATGAAATAAATTCGAAAGAGATAGTGGGTTCTACGATTATAATAAATGATGAAACTGGATTGCGAAATATTTGGATTAATACTTACGAATTCCCAGGGGAACAAGCAGAGAATGAAACAAAGGTAAAATTCCAAATTGGAAATATGTTCAGTGAAAACAACTTATATGGAAATGAAAAGATGAAATTTTTGGCTAAAATAGGAAATGCGCCTGAAAATAAATGAATCACGGGATATAACAAGCCGTGACCACGCCAGCCACCCTAGCGGGATGGCCGTCGGGTACGGCCGGGACGTTAGCCTTCACCAAAAAAATAAAAACATGGCAAACGAAAAAAGCATAATTTTCAAACCAAGTAATTCCGTTTTTAAGCCATCGGAAAAGTGGACTGAACGAGAGCGGTTTGACACTTCTTTCGCTAAAGCTAAAAATGCGATTGGAAATCTCAGGTTGCCAGCCGTCAATAATGGTAGATATGAGAGCAAACATCCAATTATGGATTCGAACGATAATTTGGTTGGCTACCTTTCAGGAGCAGTAAGTTTTATAGGATATACTTGGGATTGTGTTTATGCTGCAAATTGCTTTTGGCTTACAAATATGACTTTTTCCGATACTATGGGAGGAGTTAATCGCTCAAACGTAACCTTAGTAGATGAAGTCGGCACATATCTTTTTTCATCAACGAGAAAGTTTAAAGCGATAAAGTCGTTTGATTTTGAAGGTCATTGGGCCGGTTCTACGAAGGCATTTAAGCTTCTTGATAATGAAAGGGAATTATTCTATCTTTCAAGTTATGGATTCTGCCTTTTTAACACTTATAATAGAGAAAGAATTTCGCATGTAAATTTCCCAAGATACGTAAGTGAACATGCGTTTGATTTTGCAATTTCACCTAAAGTAAAAATATTGGCTATTGCAGGAAGTTCAATGGGGGAAAAAGACCCAATAGATGGAGAATATAGATATAAGAATTTCATTTGGCTGTACAACCTTGAATCTGGAATATTGATGGGCGAAGAAAATTTAGATACAGATACTTACAATCGTTGGTCAATTCATTTTAGTGAAGATGGAAGAAATATAAAAATCTCATCGGAAGGTGCTACGTATCAATTCGAACTTGCTACTAAATAAGAAATAAAAAAGAAGGCGAAAGGCTAAAGATGCATACCTGCCCATTGTAGGTAATCATAAGGCAATGAAAAAAGTTTATCTTATCATAGCTTCAATGATCATATTTGCTGCCTGCGAACGTAGTGGTGCAACTATATATAGGTCTGCTTTTAATGAAAAACCAGAAGAAGTTGAAATACTTAATAGTTTAGATGCAGTAATACCTATTGTTGATTTTTCAGTATGGGTACATTTTAAAGCACCAGCTGAAGAAATAGACCGAATTATTGAGGGCTATAAGTTGAGAGAGCTTATAGATATTCCATCTTCAGGAGTATCTGGAGTGCCCGGCGATTGGATCACAGAGGAAGACTTAAATTCATGCAAACATTATGAACGGCATAATAAAGAAACCGGTTTAATTGAAAAGCTCTTTGTCGATTGTAGAAATGGGGAAGCTATATATGTAAGCTATTGATCTGCCCAATAAAAATGATGAAGACTACCTTCAACATCCGCTACCGAAAGTTTATAACTTCGGGGCTTTATTCCATCACGTAATTATTTAGCTCCAGCAAAAACGATCATTCGCTTTTCAGAAAAGGCGGAAACCCTCCATCTCGAAGGGTTTCCAGAGATTTATCTCTTAGGCTTCGACAAGAGTGAACTTTTCAATCACCACCGTTCCCACGGAGGCGCTTTCAACCTCAATCGTCACCTTTTGTTTGGTCGTACGGTCAGTCCCTTTCAACCTCAGGGTGTAAATGGCCTCGATCGTAGCCCTTCGCGGAGTAAGTGTCATGAAGGCCTTTGCAATGTTCTCCGGTGGAATGGTGACAACTAGCCCTTTGGAAACGGTAATGGTCTTGCTCTTGGTCTCTTCCCGGCCAAAGGTGAAGGTCTTCTCGAAGGTAGCCGTAATGGTTTGCGACAAGCTGGCACTCAAAGGGCCCGACTGTACCCCAACAGTGGCCGTCCTGCTTATTTCAAGACCGAATAGGGTTGAATTGCTAAACGACCTGGTGAAGGTCTCCTCGTAGGCAGTTTGTAAGGTCAGATTGGCCTGTTGCGGCAAACTCGAACCATTTTGTGCCGTGCTTTCGATCAGAATGGGTTCTCCATCGCTGAACACCTGGTTGATGTACTCAATATTCGTCACTTCCAGGTTATTCTGCACGATCTGGAGGCTAGGGGCTACATTGTCAAAGCCGAAAATCCCCAGGTTGGGGTATTCGCCCTCAAAAAGAAGAAACGAGGAATCTCTGAATCCTTGCGTAATGAAAAATTCGGCGTAGGTCCCACGCTCTACTTTTACCGAGCTTAACCGATCTAGGCCCAGTGTAGGAAGAACGGGGTACTTTCCGGTCTCAAGGGTTGCATTTGCGCCGGTGAAATTTGATCCATCAAAAATTTTGATTGCCATGATTTTTTGGGTTTTAGGGTTATTGATTGGTCAATACAAAGATGCCGGGAATTTACGGGAGAGTACTATCATAAAGCCGTCAGATGATAACAATATTCCGACAGGAGGTAGGCGAAAAAACGACACACTGGTTCATTTCCGGCAAATGTGTTCCGGTAGCAATAATCCGGTTTGGCCGGTCGTTATTCACGCCAATTTTTCCTTAAACACCGAAGGACTCAGGCCAAACTCTTTTTTGAAACACTTGGAAAAGTAAGAAGGGCTGGAGAAGCCCGTTTGAAAAGCAATTTCTGCAAATATGTTTGGACATACCACGGCAACAGAGGCTGATTTCGACAAGAAATTGGCTTTCAAAATTTCCCATACCCAAACGGATACCCCGGCTTCACATTCCTATTATTCACCACCTCATTAAAATAATGCTTCGCCTCTGCAGACCACTGATCGTCCCCGAATAAAGCTTCGTAATGAGGTTGAATAGCCGGTAGAGCCCGTAGCCAATCGGCAGGTCTCTCCGCAGCAATTTGATCCACCAGTTCCAGGCAAATGGCGGCATAGACCGCGCGGGCCTGCTGCTGTGCATCTCCGGTGAGCTCTTTTTGAATGACGGGCCACCATTCCCGGCGCAATTCCCGAGCCCGGGATAATGGATCCGGCAGCAGTTCGGTATTTTTCGGCGGTTCCGTGACGATGCGAAAACCGGGAGCACCGTCGATCAGGATCTTCTCCCCTCCGTTTTGCAGGATGTTCGATTGCGCCAATGCATAATGTAGATCGGCAAAATCGGTGATGGTCAGGTCCTCCGGCAAACCCGGCCGCCGGGTATTTCGGTATTCATCCTTGATTTGCCATCCCTGGGCTCGGATCCATTTTTCTCCTTTCAATACCCCCATAATGGTACCCACCATAGCGGAGATATTATCCGCATCCCAGCCAAAATTAAATGCGAGACGGATCGCCTCCACAAAGTCGCCTTTCCCGTGCAGCAGTGCCCCGATTGTCGCGGCGGTGATGGTGCGATAACCATTACTGCCTCCCGGAGCGCCCCAGGTACCGTCCCAGTATTTGTCTTTGATCAAAGACCGCGTTTTGCGCCAGTCATCCGGATGTGCCTGATACCAACTGATCACATCCGAAACGATCCGGTGTATTTCACTTTTGGGATCTACCGCCGCTAGTCCGGCCGCGATGATCTTCATATAGTCTTTCTCAAAAAAAGCGGTAGCGATCATGGTGTCGTATAGGAGCGTGGTCTGGGTCGGTTCTCCATCAATCGCTACATGCGTGTAGTGCGCGCCGATCCGCGACGCCGTCTGGGGCATACCCGGCGAGATCAGGGCAAATTCCTCACATAGGAACTGGCCGGAAATATTAAATACGGCCCAGGGATTGAAGGCAATCCGTCCGGTGAGCGGAGGAGCAAAACCAATCTCCATCAGATTCCGGGCGTAGCGGTTGGAGCACCAGATGTGCTCATTGATACTGGTGGTCCAAAGCTCCCTGATCTGCTCGTAAGGCAACATGATCTCACCGCTTTCCGTCATTTGGTGAATGTATACGAATTCAATATCCGTGTCGTCATCCGTAAAAGCACCATCGGATAGATCGGGAACGTATTCCTCTACATTGCCCGGTTCTTCAAAGTATTTATTTTCGTGTATCAGCCCATTGAGATTACCAAAGAACTGGCCGATAATCCCGCCATTGATCTTGTCCCGCAGTTGTTCGGCACTGATCTCAACGGTTTGGGCTTGTATCAGGCATGCCAGTGACAAGCAGTAGGTAAACGCCGTAAGTATTCTTAATTTTGACATGGCAGTTGGTGATTTGGATCTGCTACTAAAAATAGTAAATTAATCAAAACCCATGAGTCACATCCTGGTCCAATTAATGTCTCAATTAACGCGACTGACAGAAGAAGAAGAGTCAGCTATTGAAAAGAGTTTCCCGATCCGAACCTTCGAAAAAGGAACCTATCTACTCAAAGAAGGGCAGATCGCCAAAGACGCTTACTACGTCATATCGGGCTGCATTCGCGAATATGAATTGCTGGATGGGGATGAAAAAACGACCTCCTTCTTTACCGAAGATCAGTCGGTCGCCAACTTTTACAGCATGGCCAATCAGGCTCCTTCCAGAGTAAACTTCGTCTGCGCAGAAGATACGACAGTAGCCGTTCTCAATGCCGAAAAAGAAAGTGAGTTGTATCGAAAATTCCCCCGCTTTGAGACCTTTTGCCGAACGGGAATGGAACAAATGATGGGTACCCGACAGGAGCAACTGGCCGATCTCATCACCCTGAAGCCGGAACAACGCTACCGAAAATTACTGGAGCAAAGACCGGAACTGCTCAACCGGGTGCCCCAGTACCATCTGGCCAGTTATCTGGGGATCCAACCCGAAACGTTGAGCAGGATCAGGAAACGTATTGTTAAAAGTTGACCCCGAAATGGAGCCCGGGCTCAAACAGGAAATAATTCGGCCATTTGTCTTCTTCCACCCGAAACGATTCCGGCAGATTCGTATTCACCGGCCAAAATGTAGCAGCCACCGAGGGCTCAATAAAAAGCCGGCCTTTAAAGATGCGGATCTGATAGCCCAATCTGAAGGTATTGAATAGCTGAAAGCCGCTTTGGATCTTGTTGTTTAATTCGTCCAGATAGTTCTGGTGGAAAGCAGTAGCATGTATCTGGGCATAGGCCCGCTTCCACAGAAATCTTTTGTAAGCCAGCCCCGCTCCAAAGGCACGGACCTTACCGGGAAAGTCAGATTCCGGATTGTCATAGTCGGGTCCATAGGGTCTGCCTAACGGGCCTTTATAAGTCCAGGTAATCGCCTCCAGGGATAGTACATCTTTTGGGGTGATCCGATACCCATAGTTCAGTTGGTAATACTGCGGCGGGTCAGGAGTAAGGTTGGCCAGTACAAATAACGTGCTACCGATAAAATGTCTTCGATCTTCGGGATCGGTATTTTGTGATTGAACCACCGTAGCTGCCAATAAGCACAATACGGCAATGATGCTGATCTTGAATTTCATATTACTTATTTTTGAAACAAAGTTCAGCGCCGGATCGATCAGATCCATTGACTAAAATCAAGAAATGAGAGGACAATGCGCCCAAAAGAAATTGATCACGAAAAGCAATGGAAATACGCGCAACCGGAATTAGAGCGCAGATTTCTGATTACTCCGGCTACCGAACTGCTGGAGAACCTGCATTACAAAGAAATAACTGATAAATACCTGACCGGTACGAATTTGCGACTAAGACGCATTCAGCAGGCCGGCTCCATGCAATTCAAATTAACCAAGAAGCTGCCAGTGGCCTTGAAAGGAAGAACCGTCCAGTGGGTAAGTACCATTTATTTGAATGAGGAAGAATATCGGATATTTGAAAACCTTCCCGGAGATAAGATCACGAAAAAAAGGTATCATCTGCCCCTGGGATCAGGACAAGAGGCCGGAATTGACGAGATCACATTAGGAAATGAGCAGTTGTGGATCCTGGAAATTGAATTTAATGAAGATGAATCCCTGGAAATTTCATTACCTTTTGCTGAGGTCCGGGAGATCACAAATGACGAAAGGTATTTTGGGAGTGAATTAGCAAAAAATTATAATCGTAAATTTTAATGGAAACAATCGTCACCGTAAAAGAAACCTTCAACTGCTCCCTGGAACGGGCATTTAAAACACCTATTCTGGGGGACGCCACTGCCTTCCTTGTTGGTTATGGCGTCATCCCGGCCGTAGTCAAGTTTACGGATGACGATACCTGGGGCCAAGTGGGCGGCCAAAGAATACCACATTCCGGGAAAAGCCTGCTGTCGAAAGGAGAGGCCGTCGGCCTGGATGAAATATACGTTCGGGAGGAAAACAAATACTGGCAGTGGGGCGTAGCGGAATTCTACCAGTCAAGTATGGGGTTTACGGAATTCAAAGGAGAAATGTTCTTTGAAGAAAAGCAGGAAAACTCTGTAGATGTACGCTGGACCTATACACTGTATTCCAACAGCCTTATCGCTTACCCTTTTCACTGGTTTTTTGGGCAGGTATTCTGGAAGGGCCAGATGAAAATTGCCATTCAAAAGATGAAGGCTTATGCTGAGTCCGACGCTCCTTTTCTATACAAATAAGTTGGAGTTAATAACTCGTCTCATCCAACTCCACCTTACCCGAAAAGGTCTTATACACAAAGAACGTATAAGCCGCAACCAGCGGCACCCCGATGGCTGCGATCAATAACATAATACCCAGTGACTTCTCGGAAGAGGCCGCATTATAAACGGTAATATTGTAAGCCTCGTCCAGCGTCGAAATGATGAGTACGGGATACAACTCAATGGCTACCAGACTGAGCAGTAAGCTCACCGTCAGCGAACTAAAGACAAAGGCCAGTCGATACTTCCGCTTACTGGCCAGTCGCGGCAGATTGGCGATACTCAAAAAGGCAAGTACCGGGAAGATGAATAGCTCAGGGCTACTTTTGAAATCATCGGATAAATGCGGGATATAGATCAGGGTGTATAAGGTGGTAACGGCAAAGGCAATAATGAAGAAAATGATGCCGCGTCTCAGCAGGATCGTGAGCTTGGCAAACAGGCGTCCTTCGGTCTTCAGGAGCAGATAGATCGCCCCGTGCATCATAAACAACGCCAGCGTGGTGACGCCCACCATAATGGCATAGGGATTGATAAATTCCAGCCAGCTACCCTGAAATTCCATATCCGACCCGATAGCTGCGCCCTGCAATACATTGCCCAATACCACCCCCAGCAAAAAGGCCAGCATCACACTGGCAATGGAGTAACTGGTGTCCCACATACGTCGCCACCACAGCATTTTTTCCTTGCTCCGGAATTCAATAGATACCGCCCGGAAGATGAGAAAGGCCAGAAACAACATAAATGGGATGTACATGGCCGAGAACATCGTAGCGTACACCTCAGGGAAACCGGCAAATAAAGCCCCTCCACCGATCACCAGCCATACCTCATTACCGTCCCAAACCGGACCGACGGCATTCAAGGCGATACGCCGGCTTTCTTCCTTTTTGAAGAACAGATGCCAGGCACCTGCCCCAAGATCAAATCCGTCCAGAATGGCATAGCCGGAAAATACACCCCCAACCAGCAAAAACCACCAGGTGGGATAATCTATTCCTAAAAATGTTTCCATTGTTTTTATTGTTGCATGGCTTCATGGTCTCATGGCTTCATTGTTTCTCGTCAATGAAACAATGGAACAATGAAACCACAAACTTATGTACAAATCTCACCAACCATCCAGTTATCTCCGAAGGGTATCCTTAATCATCTGATAACACTCGCAATATCTTTCAAATGATCCCGCTTATCCTCCAGATCCTCGTCGTAAGGGCCGTGCTTGATCTTTTTGTTCAGCAGATAGATGAACAGGGCAAAGAGCAGGGCATAGATCAACGTGAACATGATCAGGGAGAAAAGGACCTGATTGGCCGTTACCACTTTCGATAGCGCATCAGAAGTCCGCAACAGACCATACACCACCCAGGGCTGCCGCCCCATTTCCGCAGCGAACCAACCCACCTGATTGGCGATCTGAGGTAATAAGACAGCAAGCACAAAGGCCCAAAGCAACCACCGATGCTCAAACAACTTACCCCGCCACCACTGGATGCCGGCAAAAACCGACAGTGCGATCAGCAACATGCCAATAGCTACCATCAGGTGATAGAACTGGAAAATGGCGTTCAGGGCCGTGGGGCGATCTTCTTCCGGAAAGGAGTTCAATCCTCTGACCGGCTCCGCAAAATCCCAGTGGGTCAGGAAACTCAGGCCACCCGGAATGTTCAGGCCTTTCACCTCTTGCTCTTCCTTATCCACCCAACCAAAGAGATACATATCGGCAACTTCCAAGGTATCGAAGTGCCCTTCGAGTGCGGCCAGTTTAGCCGGCTGATTTTCCGCAACACCGTCGGCAGCATGGTGTCCGGTCATTAATTGACCCAGTGAAAATACAATGGCCACGGAAAGAGCGATCTTGAAAGCTTTTTGTGAAAGCTCCACATAACGATCCCGCAGAAGATAATAGGCATGTACACTCAGCACCAGAAAAGCACCGGCCAGAAAAGCACCCAACCAAACGTGCAGCAAACGGTCTATACTGGACGGATTAAACACCATTGACAAAAAATCGGTGATCTCTGCGCGGGCTTACAGCCCCTCTCCTACTATGTGAAAACCGGCGGGCGTCTGCTGCCAGCTATTGGCCACCACAATCCAGACGGCAGAGAACATGGAGCCCAGAAAAACACCAAGTGTAGCAATGAAATGCATCCTGGGGCTGACCCGGTTCCAGCCGAAGAGCAGAATGCCGAGGAATCCGCTTTCCAAAGCAAAAGCAAATATGCCTTCGGCGGCCAGCGCGCTGCCAAATACGTCTCCCACGTACCGGGAATAGGTAGCCCAGTTGGTCCCAAATTCGAATTCCATGACAATACCGGTAGCCACACCGATCCCAAAAGTGAGGGCAAAGATCTTGGTCCAGAATCGGGCCATGGTTTCGTATACCTTATCGCCGGTACGCAAATACAGGCCTTCCATAATGACCATGACCAGTCCCAAACCGATACTCAGCGGTGGATAGATGTAATGAAAAGCAACGGTGAAGGCAAACTGTATGCGTGCTAATATCTCAACGTCCATTTGATGGTAGATTTGTAGCTGGAAATTCGCTTCGTTGAATGCTTTATCAGACAGTGATCCTTCTTCCCCGGACGGGGTATTAAATACACCTCAAAGTTCCGGTTTACAGGAAAAAAATCAGGGATTTTAGATTGAGTTTCTTTTTATTTAGACAAATTCCAAATAATATTCAAAATCACCCAAAGCCGATCCGGTCCATCCGGCTCTTACCTGAGATATGCCGTAGGTAAATCCCTTTCTTATTGGGTAATAAAATGGATATCCACTAATAGAAAATAATAGCGCATACTTCATTATCTTATCCCTTCATTAATTACCTACACTATTAAACCCAAATCTAATGATGAGACTACACACTATCCTACTCTTGCTGACATTGTTCTTCACTTCCGGACTTCAAGCCCAACAACGTGTGGCCCGTTCCGAAGCGGATAAGACGCTGGATCTCTCCCGTGTATTTACAAACATACTGGAAACGAGAATGGGGCTGGACACCCTGAAGCCGGCGGCATTTGATAATCCCTGCGCATTGACTCAAAGATCCTTTACTGTAGATAACGCGTGGGGGTTTGTGGCAGGCATGAACGAATATGAAGATAGGGAGAAAGCACAACTCATAGTCAACGATATGGGAGAAGCGGTGCAGATAAACAGTGCGCTGGTGTATTTCAGTCATGCCTCGGCGGTCAACAATGGTAGTCTCCGGGTAAAGATCTATAGTTTTGATCCCGGTACAGGAACTCCCGGCACCTTATTAGGGCAGAGTGAAGATCTCACCGTAGAGGATCTTCAGGTAAGTGAGGATGAATTCGTGGCCACTTCTTTCCCCTTTGCCGAGCCGATATCGGTTGACCCCGGCTCCTTTTTTCTCAGTGTTGATGTATCGGATCTGTATGCCACCTCGGATACGGTTGGGATCTATCACACTGACTTTGGATGTGGTTCCGGCCTGGAGGCGTATGAGCTTTGGAGTGATGACTCCTGGGTGTCCATATTTGATGCCTGGTTAGGCCCCCAGGATTTCAACATCAACTTTTCCATCTTCGCCATTACCGGAGATGAGACCAGTGCCGTAAAAGATCCTGCTTACCAGAAGGGGCACCTCCGGCTCCGGCCGGCCACTCCCACTCCTGCTCGTAATAGTGTACAGCTGAACTATGATATGGAGCAACCCGGTTCGGTGCAGATCGATATTTTCAGTCCGGACGGAAGGCGTATAGAACACCGTCAGCTCGGTCAACGCCCGGTCGGATCATATACCGAGACGGTGGACCTGTCCAACTTTGTGCGGGGAACTTATTTCTATTCCATACTCACGGATGAGGCAAGCGTGGTGAGCCGTTTTATAGTAGAATGAATATTTGATAATCAAATAATTCAACAATACAAGATTGAGAAAAGGCACTCCCGGACGGGCTATTCGATGCTGCATTGTTTCATGGCTTTTCCGTCAATGAAACAATGAAGCAATGGAACACAAGCAGTGATATTCAATTTAATTTACAACGTATTGCTCCACAAATTCCTCCACCCGATCCATAGGTCTTTGACAGGCATAATCCTGACAGACATAGATCAACGTTTGCTGACCTGCCGTCGTTTTCCCGGCTAAAAGCGGCAGGTCAGAAACTGTTTCACTGGAGGCTACCAGCACTTTAAAAGGAATAAAGATGCGATGCAGTTGCGGCGTCCATTCCATGGCATCTGCGCCCACTACGGCCACTTCCATAATACCTTTCGTTTCGGCCAGCAAGGCACTGGTCCAGGCGGCGTAAGTCAGCGGGTTGGTAACAACTTCGGTCTGCATGGCCGTCAACATTTGCGTTGCCTGCCGGCGGTATTGATCCTTATCCAGCAACAGGCCCAGATCCTGCAGATTACGTGCCATGACAGCATTACCCGACGGCATTTCATCATCTTTGAGATCCTTGCGGGCGAAGATCACATCCGGCAGGTCTTTGCGGGAAAAGTTGAAGAGACGGGTATCTTCTTCCAGGAAATAGTCGAAAACGGCATCGGTGAGCGATTGAGCCTGTTGGAGCAGTTCCCGGTCAAAAGTCACCTGAAAAACGTCCAGCATGGCGCGGATCAGAAAGGCATAGTCCTTTAAGGTAGCCGGATGCGGGGTTGACGTTCCGTTCGTCAGAGTTCTACTCAGGGTAGTCCCATCCGCATGAATGAAGTTGTCGCGTAGAAAATCGAGATGTTTGAGACTCCAATTCAGATAGGTGGCCTCACCGGTGGCCAGATGCATCTGCACATAGGCGGAAACCAGCAACGCATTCCAGCCGAGGATGACTTTTCCGTCCTGGTGCGGCGGGGTTCTCCGTTCGCGGGCCTGACGCATGCGCTCCCGTA
>JAGQXH010000230.1 GCA_020436695.1 Lewinella sp.
TTCTACTTTTTCAGGACTACCGGGCTGATCGGCCCGGACAATAAAAAATCCCGGATACCCATGGTTTGGTATCCGGGATTTTTTGGTTGGTGAAGATCCTAATATTTATTGCCGTACCTTTATTATTGTTTTCATTTGGTCAAAACGATAGTTATATGTATCAACTACGGTTCAAATTCCATTTTCTTGTCCTGACCTTCTTTTTTAATTGGTACATCGCGAATGCCCAGCCCTACGAAGCTAACTGGGAATCGTTGGACAAACGCCCGGTAGCCGGCTGGTTTGAAGATGCTAAGTTTGGCATCTTCATCCACTGGGGGCTTTATTCCGTACCTTCCTGGTCGCCCAAAGGCACCTACGAAGAATGGTATCTGGAATGGTTGACGAGCCAGTCCATTTTCGGGAACGGTAAGTATTCCGGGCAGGAGATCCTGGAGTTTCATAAGAAAACGTACGGCGAGACCTTTAACTACATAGATTTTGCCAGGAACTGGAAGGCAGAACTCTACGATCCGGTGAAATGGGCGGACCTCTTTAAGCGATCCGGGGCCAAATATGTCATCATGACCTCCAAGCACCACGATGGTTTTGCGCTTTGGCCCAGCAAGCATACCACGGAGTCCAGAGGCTATCTGTGGAATAGCGTGGAAACCGGGCCACGCAGAGATCTGGTTGGAGATTACGTAAAAGCCATGAAAGCGGCAGGGCTCAAAGCAGGGCTTTACTATTCCCTATATGAATGGTATCACCCCTGGTATCGGGCCGGACTCGATAAATTTGTGACCGACTATTATCACCCCCAATTTAAGGATCTGGTAACGCGGTATCAGCCCGATATTCTATATGCCGACGGCGAATGGGAGCAGGACGACAGCTACTGGAAAAGCACCGAGTTGCTCGCCTGGCTTTTCAACGAATCACCGGTAAAAGATGAAGTGGTCATTAATGATCGATGGGTCAAGGGACAGCGTCATAAACACGGCGGTTATTTTACCACTGAGTACTTGCGCGAAGATGTAAACTTTAACCGCCCTTGGGAAGAAGTTCGGGGAATGGGACTTTCCTTTGGATACAATAGAAATGAAGATCTGGAGGATTATAACAGCCCCCAGATGCTCATTCTAATGCTCGTTGATATCGTAAGTAAGGGCGGAAACCTGTGTATTAATGTAGGGCCCACTGCTGCCGGGAAAATTCCCGTGATCATGGAGGAGCGTCTGATACAGATCGGCGATTGGTTATCCGTAAACGGCGATGCTATTTACGGTACCCGAAAGTGGAAACAATCCTGCCAATGGTCTGCCGGCGACCGGAACTTTGAATTATTGGAGGAAGGACAGGCCTATGTAGAGGGGGATTACATACTGAAACAAACCGTGGACCAGCAAGCCGGCAAAGCTGTAAAAGAACTCTTCTTTACGAGTAAAGGAAATGATGTTTTTGCCATCTCTCCCAAGTTTCCAAAGGGGGAATTGGTCATAAAAGACATCACACCTGCAAAAAACACTCAGATTACCTTGCTGGGATATGAACATCCGCTCAAGTACAAATACAGAAAGGGTGATCTGATCATTGAGGTGCCGCAGCTAAGCTACGATGAATTGCCCTGCCTGTATGCCTGGTGTTTTAAAATTACCAATGTGAAATAATCTTGGATCGTCCTTTGGAAAGCCTATAGTAAGGTAGATTAAGTTAACTCAGGTTGTCAGTCGTCAGGAGAGTGTTCAAGTGTTCGTGTGTTGACGTGCTCACGTATCAAGCATGGGACCAAAAATCATCATTTTACTCACGACGAAGCCTTGAGGTGACACACTTAATTGAACAGTTTCGACGTCACTTGTACCGGGCAAAGCCAATAGTGAGTCGATCAACGCGCAATTGATTGGATCACGGCTCACCTTTTCCTGAAAACCGGGCTGTGGCTACTATCGATAAGCACTAGCATGACTAACTGACAACTGACAACCGGGTAACTGACAACTGATTCACATCACACTTCAACCCCTTCATACAAAGGAAACCGCTCCATATACCGGTTGATATCCTGCCGGATGCTATCGATCATATACTCATTACTGATATCGGAGAGGATAGCATCGATCCAGTCAACCACCTGTAAGCAGTCATTTTCCTTAAAGCCGCGAGTAGTCACTGCGGCCGTTCCTACGCGGATACCGGAGGTCACAAAAGGAGACTGTGTATCGAAGGGCACCATATTTTTATTCACTGTGATATCGGCTTGTACCAGCGATTGCTCTGCCGCTTTACCGGTAACGTTTTTACTGCGCAGATCGATCAGCATCAGGTGATTGTCCGTACCACCGGAGATCACCTTATAGCCTTTATCCACGAATGCCTGGGCCATGGCCTGTGCATTTTTGATCACCTGTTGACCATAGGTCTTAAACTCGGGTAGAAGCGCTTCCCCAAACGCTACGGCTTTAGCCGCAATAACGTGTTCGAGCGGGCCGCCCTGCATACCCGGGAAAACGCCGCTGTTCAGGATAGCGGACATTTTGATGGGCGTACCTTTCTTGGTGGCCCGTCCCCAGGGGTTATCAAAATCCTTACCGAGCATGATGAGTCCGCCGCGTGGGCCTCTCAGGGTTTTATGCGTAGTAGAGGTTACAATGTGGCAGTGCTCCATCGGATTGTTGAGCAAGCCCGTAGCGATCAAGCCGGCGGGGTGAGCAATGTCGGCCAGGAGTAAAGCACCCACTTCATCGGCAATGGCACGGAAGCGGGCGTAATCCCAGTCGCGGGCGTAAGCTGAGGCTCCGCAAATGATCAGTTTGGGCTGAATTTCACGGGCTTTGGCCGCCACTTTATCCATATCGATCAGCCCGGTATCTTCCTCTACACCGTAGAAATGCGGCTTGTAGACTTTACCGGAGTAGTTGACGGGAGAGCCGTGTGAAAGGTGTCCGCCGTGGGCTAGGTCAAACCCGAGGATGGGATCACCGGGCTCTAGTACAGACAGGAAAACTGCTGCATTGGCCTGTGCACCGGAGTGGGGCTGAACGTTGGCGAATTCGGCACCGAATAGCTCTTTGAGCCGATCGATGGCAATAGTCTCGATCTCATCCACTACTTCACAGCCGCCGTAGTAGCGTTTGCCGGGATAACCTTCGGCATATTTGTTGGTCAGGCAGGTGCCCATGGCATCGATGACCGCCTGGCTGGTGAAGTTCTCGGAAGCGATCAGTTCGATCCCTTTTCTTTGCCGCTCCAATTCTCTATTGATGAGATCAAAAACCTTTTTGTCTGAGTGCATAACCTAAAGTCTTTGCTAGAAACCAATTTGTCTCTAAGTTGGAAAAAAACCGGTGCATTTGGCAGGGTGGAAATAAGGCTGCAAAGTTACGCCTCGCGTTAAACTTTTTTTAATCTCGGCACTTCAATATTATAAAATAATCCAAATTTTATACACATACCGGTTTGATTTCCGTTTATCACATACGGCAAAATCAAATCAATAGACATATTAGTAGCGCAAATCATAATGCATAGAAGACATTTTGTACGACTGGGATGGTTAATCATGTTTTTAATAATACAGTTACAGGTCTGGTCCAAAACGGATCGATACCGCTGTATGTGGAGAGAAGAGCCGTCCACTACTATGGTGATCGGCTGGGACCAGATCTCCGGTCAGAACCCGGTATTGCGCTACGATGTCATCAATCATGGTAAGGATGCAAATGCCTACCGGCAACTGACAAAACCGTCGGCTGTAGTTCCGTCAAAAGGAATGAACAATCACTTTGTCAGACTGACCCACCTACAGCCCAACACTACTTACTACTTCGTGATCCAGGACAGTGAAGGGATTACACGCCCAATGTCTTTTCAGACCACTCCCGATAATCCCAACCTTCGCCTTTCTATCGTTGCCGGTGGCGATTCAAGGAATCATCGACAGGCCCGGATCGAAGGCAATCAGCTGGTGAGCAAACTACGTCCGCATTTTGTGATGTTCGGCGGAGATATGACGGCCGGTGATACTCCTACTGAATGGGTAGAATGGATGGACGACTGGCAACATACTATCGGCAAAGATGGCCGGTTGACACCCATTGTGGTCACGCGGGGCAATCATGAGGCTTCCAATAAATCACTGGTGGATCTTTTTGATGTAAAACAGCCGGACCTATATTACGCCCTTACTTTCGGAGGTAATCTGATCCGGGTATATACCCTGAATACGTTAATCCCTTCCGGCGGCGACCAGCGTTTCTGGCTGGAAAAAGATCTGGCGGCCAGCCAAAGTGTAAGTTGGCGGATCGCGCAATATCACCACACTATCCGCCCGCATACCCGCAGTAAACCCGAACGGGATGAACTGCTGTTGAACTGGGCTACCTTGTTTCACAAGTACAAATTGAGATTGGTGGTAGAGTCAGATGCACATGTTGTGAAATGGACCTACCCCATCAAGCCATCCCGGGCTCCGGGCAGCCAGTTGGGCTTCATTCGGGATGATGTAAATGGTACGGTGTACGTGGGAGAAGGTTGCTGGGGAGCTCCGCTTAGGGCTAATAATGATGATAAGAGTTGGACGCGTAATAGTGGTAGTTTCAACCAATTCAAGTGGATCTTTGTTGATCGTGCCGGCATCGAGGTACGTACGGTGCGCATTGAAGCGCCTGCCGGAGTGGCAGAATTGAGCGATGATAATCGTTTCCGGGAGCCCCGTGGCCTGCAACTTTGGCGACCGAGTAACGGAGAGGTGGTGACGCTGGTGAATAATCAGGCTACGGATCTAGTACGGGAGCAGGTGGCCCCGTCCGGTCCTCCGGCGGAGGTAATTGACTGCACTGCCAAGCAATACGGGATGGATGTCATCGTAAGTTGGGCGGTAAAGAACGATGCCCTCGAACTGAACTACCAGGTGCAGCGCTCTACGGACGGCGGACGACAGTACACGACCATTGCCGATTTCCGGGGTAAAAAATCAGGTGAATCCAGGTATAATTGCCCGGATCTGGATGTATGCAAGCGCTTTGAGGCCGGCAAACTGAGATATCGCTTGTTATATGAAGATGAGGCTGGTAATGAACAGTGGCAGGAACCCAGACTGGATCTGGTCCCTCCACCTCCGTTAGCCGCTGCTCCTCCCTCCAAAAATGGCCTGCCGCCAATAACTCCACTCGATCCGGATGAGAACGGCAAAATAACTGTAGCTTACAATATGACCTCACCGGGCAAAGTGGAAATGATCCTCTTGACCCCGGATTTGCGGGAGGTATCCCGGGTCAAATTTGATCAGGAGCCGGTCGGGAACGGCCGGAAGGTGCTGGATATTAGTCGGGCACCCAATGGCGATTATTTACTGATCGTCAAAGGAAATGCTAAAGTGATAGAACGTTTTAAAGTGATTAAATGAGGACTTGATCGCAAGATTAAAATCCCCTATCTTTGCGACTGACTCTTCTTACTTTTCATACCCATCTACTTATAAACAATGCTTTAAGAAACCGGATAGCAGTCTAATATTCGCTATTTGGTGCTCAAACTTGAGCAAACCTTCACCATTCACTTTATTTAGGCTACAACCATCTTTTCTTTTTCCACCCCTGAGAGTTTTGTAGCTTTGGCGTCTAAAATTCGAGGAATGGGAAATTCCCTGCAACAAATACAGGCGTCGATCGCAGATGAACTGCAGGCATTCGAAAAACATTTTCGGGATGCCATGCGGAGCCCTGTCCCCCTGCTCGACCGTATTACCTACTATATTGTACGCCGGAAGGGCAAACAGGTGCGGCCGATGTTCGTGTTCCTTTCGGCCAAATTGTGCGGGGAGATCGGAGAGGCCACTTACACGGCGGCTTCCCTGGTAGAGTTATTGCATACCGCTTCCCTGGTACACGATGATGTGGTGGATGATGCATTGGAACGGAGAGGTTTTTTCTCCATCAATGCGTTATGGAAGAATAAAATTGCAGTCCTGGTCGGTGATTACCTGTTCTCTCAGGGTTTTCTGGTATCGCTTAAGCACAAACAGTTCCATCTCCTGGAGATCCTCTCCGATGCAGTGAAGGATATGGTAGAAGGAGAATTGCTCCAGATTGAAAAAGCTCGTAGGCTGGATATCGACGAGGAGATCTACTATGAGATCATTCGTCAGAAAACCGCTTCGCTCATCTCTTCGGCCTGTTCGGCGGGGGCTGCTTCTACTACCCGGGATGAAATCATTATCAACCGGATGCGTCTGTTCGGTGAAAAGATAGGTATTGCCTTTCAGATCCGCGATGATCTTTTTGATTTCGGTAGCGACGACATCGGCAAACCACTCGGTATCGATATCAAGGAAAAGAAAATGACACTGCCGCTTATTTATGCGCTCAATCGCTCCGACAAGCCGACCCGCCGGCGGATCATTAATCTCATCAAACGACATAATGAAAATCCCGAAAAGGTCAGGGAAGTCATTGATTTTGTGCGAAACAGCGGTGGCCTGGAATATGCCAAAACGGCTATGCTGCGCTTTCGGGATGAAGCCTTTTCGCTACTGCATGAATTTCCGCATTCTGAAGTGCGACAAGCGCTGGAAGATCTGGTGATCTTTGTGACGGAGAGGAAGAAATAAAAAACGGACGCTCTCGACTTCGCTCAGGACTTGCCCCGTAGCGAAGTTGAGAGCGTCCGTTTCCGTTTACACGTCTACTTTAGCATATTTCGCATTAGCCTCGATAAACGCCCGGCGCGGTGGCACCTCATCTCCCATCAGCATCGAGAAAATGCGGTCCGCTTCCTTGGCGTCTTCGATAGTGACCTGGTTGAGAATGCGGGATTCCGGGTCCATGGTGGTTTCCCATAACTGCTCGGCATTCATTTCCCCCAGACCTTTATAGCGTTGTACTTTAACGCTGGTATCATTCTCGCCCTTAACGTAGCTGGCGATAGCGTCCTTACGTTGTTCTTCTGTCCAGCAATATCGGAACGACTTCCCTTTTTTCACCATATAGAGTGGGGGAGCGGCAATATAGATATACCCCTGCTTCACCAGCTCGTGCATGTAGCGGAAGAAGAAAGTGAGGATCAGCGTGGTAATGTGGCTGCCGTCTACGTCGGCATCACACATGATGATGATCTTATGGTAGCGGAGCTTTTCCAGATTGAGTTTCCGGTCACCGTCTTCTGCTTCTTCAATGCGTACTCCAAGTGCTGTGAAGATATTCTTGATCTCCTCGTTATCGTAGATCTTGTGCTCCATGGCCTTTTCCACGTTGAGGATCTTACCGCGTAGCGGCAAAATGGCCTGGAAAGTCCGGTCGCGGCCCTGTTTGGCGGTACCGCCGGCCGAATCACCCTCCACCAGGAAGATCTCACTGCCCTCCGGATCTTTTGATGAACAGTCGGCCAGTTTACCCGGCAAACCGCCACCCGTGAGTACATTTTTGCGCTGTACCATTTCCCGTGCCTTACGGGCGGCATGGCGGGCTGTAGCGGCCAGGATCACCTTGTCGATGATCTTGCGGGCATCGGTGGGGTGTTCTTCCAGGTAATGCCCCAGGGCTTCACCTACAGAACGGGAAACGATGCCATTGACCTCGCTGTTACCGAGCTCCCCTTTGGTCTGCCCTTTGAATTGAGGTTCGGGCACCTTAACGGAGACAATGGCCGTAAGGCCTTCGCGGAAGTCTTCTCCGGATACCTTGAATTTCAGTTTTTTGAACATGCCGTTGTCTTCGGCATACTTGGAGAAAACCCGGTTGACCGCCCGGCGGAACCCCTGCACGTGGGTACCCCCTTCGCGCGTATTGATATTGTTGACGAAGGAATAGATATTCTCCTTAAAAGAAGTATTGTAGTGCAGCGCAACCTCTACTTCCACGTTATCTTCCACACCGGTAACGTGGATGGAATCCTCGATCAATGCCTGCTTCCCTTCATCCAGATAGTGGACGAATTCTTTTAATCCGCCTTCTGAATAAAAAGATGTTTTCTTAAAGGAACCGTCGTCCTCTTTTTCGCGCTCATCGATCAGTTCCAGTGACAGACCGCTGTTCAGAAAGGAAAGTTCCTTCAGGCGGTGGGCCAGCGTATCGAACTTATATTCGAGTGTTTCAAAAATATCGCCGTCCGGTTTGAAGGTGACCTTGGTACCGGTATCGTCGGCCTCACCGATCACTTTGACCTCATAAAGTGGCTTACCGATAGCATATTCCTGTACGAAGATCTTGCCTTCACGGTGCACTTCGGCCCGCAGATGAGAAGATAGTGCATTTACGCAGGAAACTCCGACCCCGTGCAAACCACCGGAAACCTTATAGGTGTCCTTGTCGAATTTGCCGCCGGCGTGGAGTACGGTCATCACTACTTCCAGGGCTGATTTTTGCAGTTTCTCCTGAATGCCGGTCGGAATACCCCGTCCGTTGTCCAGTACACTAATGGAATTATCCGGATGGATCGTTACGATGATCTTGCTGCAATATCCGGCGAGGTGTTCGTCAATTGAGTTGTCAACTACCTCCCAGACCAGGTGATGCAACCCCTTGGAATCGGTGCTGCCGATGTACATTCCCGGGCGTTTCCGCACGGCTTCCAGCCCCTCAAGTGCCTGAATATTATTGGCACCATAGTCGTTTTGCGTTGCCTGGGTTGGAATTGATTCTTTTGTTGTATCCATAAGTGCAAAGATACGAAATTTATCCCGCTATTAGGTAGGTATTTAACCCCTGATCAGCTTATGGAAATCTTAAAAATGAGGCTGGAAAAGGCAAAGAAAAATGACGCAAAATCAACTTTTCTACCGTCTTTGGCTGTTCTATAGATATGATTGAAAAAAGCGCTGCTTTAAGCCTGCATATAGGGGCGTTGCCGGAATTGGATGCGGCCGTGCAAAGTTTACTGGCTTATGCCCAAAAACGCCGTATCATGGCCTTTTGCGGTGAGATCGGAGCCGGGAAAACGACCTTTATACAGTCGTTTTGTCAACATCTGGGAGTAAAGGAGCCGGTAACCAGCCCTACCTTTTCCCTGGTGAATGAATACGGGTATGATCCGGTGGACGGCGGCACTCCGTCGTCTGTTTACCACATGGATCTGTACCGGCTGAAGGATATGGAAGAAGCGCTGGATTTCGGGATTGAGGAATACCTCGACAGCGGAGCCTATTGTCTGATCGAGTGGCCGGAACTGGTAGAAAGCCTGTTACCGGAGGATACGGTGTGGATTAATATCCGGATCGTTGACGATTCCACCCGAAAAATGTTAATTTTGTGAGTTGGGCTTATACGGTCCGTGAGAATATGCAGATCAAAAATTTGCGCGAAGCGGAAAGGAAGCAGTGAATTACGGAGCATCGAAAATGAAATTAATTTTCGGGACTCCGAAAACCGTTCACCGAAAACCGTGAACCTCTGCTGTGCTTCGCATAACACCCCTTTGACGCTATGAGTGAAAAGGAGAAGAAAATACCGGTGCCGAAGATATTTACGGAAGGTCAGTTTACTACACAGGAGGAAATGCTTCCGGTAAAGCACAAGAAAAATGACCTGTTTATCGGCATCCCAAAGGAACTGACCCTACAGGAAAACCGGGTGGCATTGGTGCCTTCTTCCGTAGCCACGCTCATCGGGCACGGGCACCGGGTGATCCTGGAAACCGGCGCCGGTGAAAAATCGCATTTCTCGGATCATGATTACTCCGAGGTTGGTGCCGAGATCGCTTACAGTCAGGAAGAGGTCTACAAGGCACACGTTATCCTCAAGGTGGCGCCACCTACGCTGAAGGAGATCGACCTGATGCATCCCAACCAGATCCTGATCTCGCCGCTGCAATTGCCCATCATCTCGGCTGAATACATCCTCAAACTCCGGCAGAAGCGCGTCATTGCCCTGGCCATGGAGTATATCAAGGACGATGAATCGCAGACTTTCCCCGTGGTGCGTATCATGAGCGAAATGGCGGGTATTAACGCCGTACTTACGGCCGCCGAATTGCTGAGTACCACTGGCGGCGGCAAGGGCGTACTGCTGGCGGGTATTTCCGGTGTGCCCAGCGCGAAGGTAGTGATCCTCGGTGCCGGCATCGTGGCCGAATACGCTACGCGGGCAGCACTGGGCCTGGGAGCCGAAGTGCGCATTTTTGATGACAATATCTATAAGCTCAAACGCATTCAAAATCAGGTAGGACGGCCGCTATATACATCTTCCTTTAATCCGGTCTACCTGGAGCGGGAACTGGTCAATGCGGAAGTGGCCATCGGTGCTATTCACTCCGAAGACGGCCGAACGCCGGTGATCGTGTCGGAAGATATGGTCTCCAAAATGAAAAGTGGAGCGGTGATCGTCGATGTGAGTATCGACCAGGGTGGCTGTTTTGCCACCTCGCGGGTGACTACCCTCAATAAACCCACCTTCACCAAACACGAGGTGATCCACTATTGTGTACCGAACATTGCTTCCAAAGTGGCCCGGACAGCTTCCATTGCCGTGAGCAATATCCTCACCCCCATTTTGCTGCGAGCGGGCTCAACCGGCAGCATCGAACATCTTTTCTTTGCCAATCCGGGGTTGCGACACGGCATCTATACCTACAAAGGGTGCCTGACGAATGAGTATTTGGGCCATCGCTTTGAGATCAAGTCTACGGACCTGGATCTGTTGATCACATCTAGCTTGTGAGCAGGTGAGGAAGTGAGTGGGTGATCCAGGTACTCGGTGGAAAATTAGTTCTGATGCTAATTAGCGTCTGTCCAAGAAGGCGTATCAAAGTTGACCTAAATTACGAGCAATAATCTGATGGTAATTTACTTGCTGAATTCCTGAACACCAGAACACACGAGCACCTGAACACGCTAAAATTCCCTTCATCCCAACGTCCCAACATCCCAACGTCCCAACGTCCTCTACTCCTTGATCGCGATCGGAAAATCCTCCACGTCCGGCGGGAAATTCGTGGTAGGGGATTGCTGCCCGTTAGTCAGTTCTTTCACCCTCTCGGCAATATAGGCATCCAGCGTCTTGACAGTGATCTTGCCGTCTCCGTGGAAGTTAGCCGCACCGG
>JAGQXH010000231.1 GCA_020436695.1 Lewinella sp.
GCCAAGGTTGATGCGGAAGATGTGCTGATCCGCATTACCGCCCACAACCGTGGCCCCGAACCGGCCCCTCTGGTTGTATTACCCACTCTTTGGTTGCGCAACTGGTGGAGTTTCGGTTTCATGAAAGAAAAACCCATCATCCAATTGGAAAAAAGCAGAGGTGATTTCGGCCAGATAAGTATCCGTCATGACCGGCTCCCCACCTATTTTCTCTACTTCCAACCACCGGAAAGACTGTTATTTACCGAAAACGAGACCAATGAGGAACGTATATTTAATCGCCCCAATATTTCTCCTTTTGTCAAGGATGCCATCAATGATGCAGTAGTAAATGGCAATTTCGACCTGTTCGCACACAACGATGAAGGCACAAAATGTGCTCCACTCTACCGCCGCCGGATAACCGCCGGAGAAAAAATTGAGATTCGCCTGCGCCTTTGCCGGAATAAAGACCTTACTGCACCATTTAGTCCGGAGTTTACGGCAACTTTTACCAGCCGCCAACAGGAAGCCGATGACTTTTACCAGCAGTTTCAAACCAACGGCCTCAGCCAGGATAGGGCCGATATCCAAAGGCAGGCTTTTGCCGGTATGCTCTGGACCAAACAACACTACCATTACGATGTCGATCTGTGGCTGAACGGCGATCCGGGCATGCCGCCTCCGCCTCTTCAACGTAAGGAGGGCCGCAACAGTACATGGCGCACCCTGAACAATCAGGATATCATTTCCATGCCCGACAAATGGGAATATCCGTGGTACGCGGCCTGGGACCTGGCCTTTCACTGCATCCCACTGGCATTGCTCGACCCTGATTTCACCAAGCACCAGCTCATTCTCTTCCTGCGCGAATGGTACATGCATCCCAACGGACAATTACCGGCTTACGAATGGAAATTCAGCGATGTGAATCCGCCGGTGCACGCCTGGGCCTGCATGGAAGTCTATAAGATCGATAAAGAACGGACAGGCAAAGGCGACATTGATTTTCTTAAGCGGGTATTCCAGAAGCTGCTCATCAATTTTACCTGGTGGGTCAATCGCAAAGACCACAACGAAAACAACATATTTGAAGGCGGCTTCCTCGGGCTGGATAATATCGGCATCTTCGACCGTAGCGCGCCGGTGCCGGGCGGCGGCATACTCGAACAGGCCGACGGCACCAGTTGGATGGCTATGTATTGCCTCAATATGCTGGAAATCGCCCTGGAAATCGCCATACATGATATTACTTTCGAAGATGTAGCCACCAAGTTTTTCGAACACTTCGTACACATCGCGGAGGCCCTGAATGATTTCAGTCACCAACGACCGGCAGCCTGGGATGAAGATGAAGGTTTCTTCTACGACGTGATCATGATGAACGATGGCAGTTATATTCCTATTAAAGTCCGCTCGCTGGTAGGTTTGTGTACCCTCTTTGCCAGCGTGGTGATCCGGTGGGAAACGATCGAGAAATTGCCGGATTTTCGCAAACGCATGATCTGGTACCGCGATTACCGAAAGAATAACAATAAGTACCTGGTTGTACCGGATGTTACGGAAAAGAGAGACGTTCTGCTTTCCCTATTGCCTAAATCCAGACTGGAAAGAATGTTACACCCTTTGCTCGACGAACATGAATTCCTTTCGCCGGGTGGCATCCGCTCGGTTTCCAAGATCCACCAGCACCCTTATCAGCTTCGCATTAACGGCGAGCTGTTCGTGATGCAATACGAACCGGCTGAGAGCACGAACCCATTGTACGGCGGCAATTCCAACTGGCGCGGCCCGGTATGGATACCCATGAACTTTCTGCTGATTCGTTCTCTGCTGATCTACCACGATTACTACGAGGAATCACTCCTGGCGGAATATCCAACCGGTAGTGGGGAAAAGAAAAATCTAAAAGACATTGCCCGGGCGATCTCCGGTCGTTTGATCGGTCTGTTCCAACAAGATGACAACGGTCAACGCCCTATTCACGGAAACAACGCCATCTACCGGGATGATCCTCATTTTAAAAACCTGTTGCTCTTCCACGAGTACTTCAATGGAGATACCGGTGAAGGGATCGGTGCTTCCCATCAGACAGGCTGGACAGGAGTGATCGCCTATCTGATTACCCAGCTGTAAGTTGAGCGACTAAGGTCCTTTTAGCGCTGATATAATGTCTTGATCGGCACATCAATCCCCAATCCGAAGAAGTATCGATGTGCTTCCACACTAGTCTGCCGGCCGTTGAAAGTCTGATACTGAGGGCCATACTGCCAGCCGGCCCCCAGATAAAAGGGAGATTTCGGTATATTCCAATGCAGTTGCAGCCCCGGCTTAAAAACATTTTTAAAAGTCAGATCCGATGCTATGGCTTTATTCGAAGAAGGTTGATAGGTAAAGAGGCTACCGATATCGAGTAAGGACACAAAGGCACTGAACGAGCTGTGTTTTTTCCCCTGTAGCCAGCTCACAGCAAAGCCGATGGGCATAGTTGGGGCAAGCGCAGAAAAATCACGGTCCAGTTCATCGTCATCTCCGTTCCAGATCTCCCGGCCGTAAGTGACACCTAAATAGGCATTAATGCCTACCGTCAATCCATGCGTCCGCTTTATGCGGGAACTACCCGGAGGATCGGCAATCTCTTCCAAAATGGTCTTTACTTCATTCTTGTGCCGGGCATCGATCAGATCCGCAATGAAATCGCCGTACTTTTGCAGATAGTGCAGGAGTTCTTTTCTCTTGCTTTTTCCGGTTCCGGGCTTTTTCCCCTTTTGTATGGCCAGCGATTCCCGCGTATTGAGATCGAGATTGGTAAATAAGCGGATCAGTGAACTGATGGCCTTGCTGTGGTCCTTTATGTTGATGTAATAGATAAAGTCGAGGGCCTGATTGGATATTTCAGGGATCTTTTCCAGTTTTGGGGATCGTTTTATTAATGAGGTATAATGACGGGGCTGTTGCGGATCGGCTACCAACGGCAGCTCCAGTATGCGGTTCAGGGTATTTACGGCAAAGGCGGCCTTTCGGTAAAAACCCATGGTATCCCGAACTGCAGCGGTATCCTTCGGTTGTAGCTCATGCAGATCGATGATGGTCATTTGAGCCAGGCTGGAAAGTCCGTCAGCTGATAAAAAACTGACCTGCTGATTGGCGGTCAGACGTTGGTGTATAAGTCCCAGAAAAGCGACTTTGGTCTGCTTGCCATCCAGCAAAGTATCCAGTTGCCGGGGGCTCAGCCATTTCTCCTGCAGATCATTATTTCGGAAGCAATAGAGCAGATCGGTAGCCAGGCGGGTCGTTTGCAGGGCGGGGCGGGCATTATCCCTGGCGCGGCTCGAAGATGCCGCAAAAGTCCGCTCCAACAGTTTCAACTGATCCTGAACACCGACCAGTGAGCTTTGTAATGAATCGATCTTAGTGACCAGCTGAGCATAAGGCGAGGCCGTCTCCCGGTCATTCATATACGTCTGTAGAGGACCGGGATACTGCTGCTTGGGGTGTCGGCTATACAAAGTAGTATCCAGGTTCAGTACCCGTTTTTCCACTGAAAGCAACAGATTGGTCCTACGATCCAGCTTTGCCGCGCCCAACTGATATTGGAGTTGCTCCACCTTTCCTTTAATTTCTCCCGGCAGGTCATTCGTCGGCAGGCTACTTAGACTTTTCAATGAAGGGTCCAGAATGATCCCCCTTTCCATTAAAGGTCCGCTGACCTCCGTTAATTCGTTGAGATGTTCTTTAAAAAATTCCGATGCAGTCAGATCATCGGTATTGCCGAAATTTTCCGGGCTAATAAGGTTGGCCAGAAAATCAAACATCAACTTCTGCTCCTGATTCAATCGCGGCTTCCACATCATTTTGTCATCTACAATAGCAGTGGCAAGGCGCTCCCGTTTCCGGTCACTCGCTCGTAATGCCCTTAACATCACTCCCTGAAAATCTACCTGTTGCATCCACTTATCTACCGCCAGGCCGGCGCGTGTTAGGTCTCTTTGCCACGCCCTGAAAATTTCCGCCATAGACTGGTCGTTGTGCCACACGCCATTCAGCTTTTTCACAAGTTCCAGACCCGCTGCCCGTCGTTGCTGCGGTGTTTGCTCTGCACCAAACAATCTATCAAAGTCATCCACCGTATTGTATCCCATGATGTAAGTGGAATCCAATTGCCCTCTCAGGAGTTGCGGTACAAGATTCAGACTGTATTTTTGATCTTCGCCAAACAGTACCCCCAATTGATAATCCGGTTTGGCGAGGAAATCATTCAGGTTGGGAGCAGGGGGCGCATTTGGGAAACGTTGCCGGAAAGCTTTAGTACCATTATCAAGAGCGATTTCTGCCTTGTACAGTGCCAGATAAATATCCTTCATCTGTCCCAGTACTGTTTCCGTTTGGGTGATGAGAGCCTGGTACTGGCCGGAGGCGTAAGCCGTTTCAGCTAAAATGAGATTCACTTCTTTGGTAGCTTCCTCGTAACTACTAAAAAGATACCGGTTCGTTTTGGGAAGGACTTCTTCTACCGGCATACCAAATTGGGCCAGGCCGATCATGCTGTAAAGCGTGAGCAAATTATAAGCAACGGGATCCGCCTGTAAAGGCCGGAAATATTCGTCCTGTAGCATCAGCAGGGGCAATCGCACCGTTAACTTCTGTACATCTTCGTAGAAAGCCTCCCGAAGCCGGCCGATAAAAGAATTGGAGTAGGAAAAATCCGTATTCCTGAATTCGGTGATGACCGTGGGGAACAGCAATTGAAACTCGGGCGTCTCCTTGTTGACCAGCCGATCCAGAAAATTGATGATCACCTCATCTTTGGCGCGGTCCAAAACAAACATAAACAGGCCGCTGATGATATTGGCCTGCGTGATCAGGCCATTATCTATGATATTCCGATTGCTGCCCGCCGCAGACAATTGCATGGCCTGCATGGGCAGCAACACCGGTTTCTTATATTTTTCCAGGGTATTATTAACGGAAAGGTATTCAGCGGGAGAAGAGGCCGTACCGGAAAAAAGGTCAGCCAGTATTTCCTGTCGGGGGCCGCCCGTTCGATCGCTTATGATCTTTTCAGCCTCATGCTTAATGCGTAATGCTATGTCTTCCGGTACTTCCTGGCGAATGGCAGGCACCAACTCCGTGATAAAGGTGTTTTTCGCATATTTCGCCGTCAGTCCATTCCAGGTGTCATTCAATATGCCATCCGATTCTTTCTGAATATCGTACTCTTCCAGTATAGCCCATACAGTGGCAGCCGCCTTAATGGCGGTTGTGTCTGCCTCCAGCAAGGCTTCCATATTGACTGCCTCTCCAGCTCCAATGAGCAATTTTACATCCCTGAAAATAGCATTATTAACCGTCTGAGCGGAAAGGACCGACGTCCAGATATAAGTACCGATCACCAAAAAAACGATCTTATTTTTGATCATAGGTAGGGTATTAGCTTTTATCCTTTAAACGAAAATACCGGCACATCCATTCAGGGCGTTACGGGGGGATCGGCCGGAACCGGCAGTTTATTTTTCATGGCAGCAGTAAACGTTGTATAAATGAACAAGAACGGATCCAACTCGTCCGCCTGTTGAATAGCTTCTCCGATATTCCTAAAAATCAGTTTATCCGTTTCTTTCGACAATACAGCGTTTGTCTCCAAGGCCTGCCGGTATTTGCCCTGTACTTCATCCTGATGTTGCTGCAGCTTCAGGAAATTTGCGTGCTGGTCCAGATCGGTTCCCTGATTCTTGAAAAATTGTTTCCGCCCGCGGATCTTATGTTGATTCTGACGCAGTACGTCCAGCACCTGCAGATTAAAATCGGTTGTCTGACCCAGTTCCAGATCCTTACTCTGCGGCTCTTCCGTTCTCTCTTTCAGATAATCAAAGAATTCGTGAATGGTATCATGAAAGCGCTGAACATCCGATCCATCATCGCCATCGATCTTTAGAAAAAACGTCATCACCTCATTTTCCTGGAAATGAATGGTCCTCATCCAGATGGAGGGTTCGTTAAAATGCTCGAAGCCGGTATCAAGATCCTGTTTGATTTTGATCACGTCTGGATCGTCAATTCCCAGCCTTTCTTCCAGGACCTGGTATTTACTTAGGCAAATCACCCTGGCATCTTGCAAAATAGCCTTGAGTCTTTGATTTGTTTCTGCCATCGGGAGTAGTTTTTATTTCCTAATATTCAACAAGATAGAAATTTACCAAATAAAAAACACCCAAGCAGTCACTTAATACTACTTGGGTGCCCCCAATACACCGGATAAACAATATCCGGCAAATGGAATGATCAGTTTACACTAAACACCATCCCCTCGTTAAATATTTTTCGTTTCAGTTTCCGCAGTGCCCGATCTTTGATCTGACGTACCCGTTCCCGGCTCAGATCGAGGTGATCGCTGATATCCTGCAAGCTGAGCGGTTGTTTCCGGTTCAGGCCAAAATACATAGACAGGATCTCGGCTTCACGGGAACTGAGTGATCCAAGAAGTTCGGTCAGTTCAATACGCAGTGATTCGGTTCCTACCAGATTGGAATCGGGGCTGGGCAAAACTGCATCGGCCAGCATCTCTTCCAGAGAAGCACTGTCTTCATCCTCTCCTACCGGTTCATTCAGTGACTTGCAGTATTTGACATCGCGCAGGCAGTTTTCAATATCGCTCTCCTTCAGATCCGTTACGGCAGCGATCTCTGCCAGGCTCGGTTCCCGTTCCAACTCTTGATACAGCTCATTTCTGGTACGCACCACTTCCTGAATACGGGATTGATAGTTAGCCGGCAGGCGGATCTTTTTCGACTTTTCGCCGATAGCCTGTAGGATGGACTGACGAATCCACCATACTGCGTAGGAGATAAATTTGAAACCCCGCGTTTCATCAAAACGCTGGGCAGCCTTTATCAGGCCGATATTGCCTTCATTGATCAGATCGTCCAGGCTCAGGCCGGTATGCTGATATTGTTTGGCAACAGATATAACAAATCGCAGGTTACTGCGAACGATCCTTTGAAAAGCAGCCTGATCACCTTCTTTATACCGACGGAACAGCCGTAGTTCTTCCTCTGGAGTCAGCACATCGTATTTGGATACCTCATTGAGGTATTTCTCAATAGACATACTGTCCCGGCGGGTAATGTTATGTGTTATGACTAATGCTCGCATGAATTAATTTTTCTACCGTGATGAATATCCGGCCATAAAGACCGATACCAAAATCTTAATATAGGTGTTTCAGCAAATGGAGGGTAGCAGGTGTAGTTGACGCTTATTCAGATTGACTGATATTCAGCGGTTGTTCGTTACTAGTGATATTGGTTGGTTGCTGTCGTTGTTTTCTTTAGAGAAATGGTCCGTATGAAACGGATTTTGCCTCCATCAACTATTTAACGCACTTTGTCGGAAATTAGTTCTATTTTCCTGACTTTGAACAAAAAAAAATTAACAGCCTACACGATTTGTTTTTCAGCCGTCATTTTCACGGTTGTCAGCTGCCGTGTTCAGCTTTTTCCTCCTTGTAATACACTACAACTTCCTCTTTAGTTTTACGTTGCAGATCCGGCACCGTTGCATTCATAGCCGGATAACCGACCGGGATCACCAGAAAAGCTCTTTCATTCTCGGGCCGATCCAGTATATCGTGCAGAAAATTCATTGGACTCGGCGTGTGGGTAAGCGATACCAGACCGGCGTTGTGAATAGCCGTGAGCAGGAAGCCGGTAGCAATTCCCACCGATTCGTTTACATAGTAGTTTTTGTGTTTCTGTCCGTTCACCAGATCATAGGGCTTTTTGAAAACTATGATCAGGTATGGAGCAATTTCCAGAAAGGGCTTCTGCCAGTCGGTGCCGAAAGGTTCCAGGTCTTCCAGCCATTCTTCTGACATCCGGCCGTTATAGTTTTCATACTCCTCCTTCTCGGCTGCTTCCCGTATCTTCTGCTTCAGCGCCGGATCGGAAACCACACAAAATGTCCACGGTTGCTTATGTGCTCCGGAAGGCGCGGTAGAGGCCGCCATGACGATGTTATTGATGACCTCTTTGGGGATCTTCTTGTCACAAAACTCCCTTACGGAACGGCGCTTGTCCAAAAATTGATAAAACTCCCGGCTGCGGTTCAACATTTCCCCTTTTGGGTAACGGATGCCTTTATAATTGATAAAGGCTGTCTTTTGACTATTCATAAAATAACTGAAGATTAACAACTAAAGCAGATAAGTTATTGAATGCCTTATGTACTTCTTTTGTTTAGACGGAATGGTAAAAAAAAGTTACACTTCTATTGCTCACGGAGTGCTAATTGATACCGGCAATATCTTCCCATTAAAATACCGTTGCCCGTTCACCGCAAACCAGGCCACCCACGCTCCCATTTCCTTACTGCTCACCGGGGCCTGGTAACCGGGGAAAGCGGCGGTGAGCATTTCCGTTTGCACCGCTCCCAGGCTCAGGCAGTTGACGGCAATATTCCAGTCCTTAAATTCCTCGGCCAGGCATTCAGTCAGATTAGCCAGCGCCGCCTTAGCAGCACTATAGGCCGAGAGTCCCACAAATTTACTGCTTCCCTGAAAACCGCCCATACTGCCGATGTTAACGATATGAGCAGCAGAGGCCGCTGATAAATAGGGCAACACGATCCGGATCGTATTGACGACTGCAAATAAGTTAACATGGAAAGAATCGTGCCAGTCGGAGGGCGTGAGTTGATCAAAAGGTTTATTGATCAGCAGACCGGCATTATTGATCAGTACATCCAGGCCTCCCAGCTTCCGGAGTGCACTTTCAAGACGGGCCGGATCAGCGTTTGTAAGGTCATAGACTAAGACATCCAGTATTCCGTCTCCAAGTTCTTCCCGGACTTTTGCGGCCAGTGCGGTCAGTTTTGCTTCACTTCGGCCCAGTGCCAGCAATTGATGTTCCCGGGTACGAGCCAATTGTAAGGTCGTATCGTATCCGATGCCCCGGCTGGCACCGGTCACGAGAATTTTCATAAAGTGGTATAGTCAGTTCGTAAAAAAACGAAGCCCTTCCCGGGTTGTCGAGAAGGGCTTCGGATCTAGTTATGCTGCTTAATGTAGAGTAATAACGTGATAGAATGGAGCTTATTATAAATTGTTAAACTTTTTTCTAATTTATTTAAGCTCTCCTTTCCTGCATGATGGACTTGTAGGCTTTTTGCAGTTTTTTACGGGCAAAAAAGATACGGCTTTTGATGGTGCCGAGCGGAGAATCCAGCTCTTCGGCGATCTCGTCGTACTTGTAACCCGCGTAGGCCATCAGGAACGGGCGGCGGAAATCTTCCGGAAGGTCGTCCACCAGTTGCATCAATTCCTTAAAGGCGACGGAAGTTTCTCCATCATTTTCCACAATACGGTCACCGCTATTGAGATAATAGTTATTCGGCGTCTGATCAATGATCATGTTACGACGAACTTTCTTGCGGTAGTTGTTGATGAAAATGTTCCGCATAATAGTTACGGCCCAGGCCTTAAAGTTAGTACCCGGGTTATATTTATCTGCATTGGTAATGATGCGAAGAGCAGTATCCTGATACAGATCTTCAGCATCATTGGTGTTGCCTGTCAATTTGAGAGAGAAAGCCCGAAGAGAATTACTGATCCGGTCGAGCTGGTCCTGTATTTGATTCTGAATGGCGTATATCATGTCGGTGATGTTTTTAATCCTTGTAATTATTATTTACAAAAATACCGGTATTTCAGGTCTAATGCAAATAACGTTAGCAATTTATTTGTATATACAGCAAATTTAGTACCACGATTGTCTTCGCATCTTCATTTCTGGGCAAACCTGTTAATTTTTTTAACAGGTTTAAACTAAAAATGAATAAACTTGTATATATAGTATAACGATCAAAAATGATTCCAAAAGGTGGAATGTAAATTTTTTTTACATTTCCATGTCATTTTATGCGCCCTTGCACATTGAATTCTTTTCGGCCAAAGCGGGCATGATAAAGCAGGAAGTAATGGAACTGACCAAAAGTACAATTATCGATTATTTGTCGTCAAATATCAAGTGTTTGCGACGCAAAGCAGGTTTTAGTCAGGAGGAACTGGCACTAAAGATCGGCCTCAACCGGGGCAACATCGCTTCTTATGAAAACGGTACGGCAGAACCCAAGATCTGCAATTTACTGAAGCTTTCCAAGATTTTCGGTGTTTCGATCATGGACCTGACCATGAAGGATTTAGGGGATGAGATCAATCAGATCGAAGCCAAGCTGAAGTATGAGAATCTGAACGGAGCTGATGCCCGCCAGATCGCGCATTTTACCGAAAAGGCAGATATGCTGGAAGATTACCTGGAAGGTTTGAACAAATGCTTCTCCTATAAACGCTCCAAAGCCGAAACAGGAGAATTTCCGGCCGAACTGAAATTCGCATTCGATTTTTACGAGCAGGCCTATGACGCTGCGCTCAATTTATTGAAAGAACACCGGCAGCTGATCAGCTATTTGGGCTGCCCGGAATATGAAGATGCGACCGAATAAAAATTAATACTCCTCTATCAAGACTTGCCGACAAAGTGGCAGTTAGCCACTTTGTCAGGACATATTTGCACACTTTCCTACCGATTCTCTCCTATTACCGGCAAATCTGGTCATGGCTCAGCGAAAACATATATAAATTATTGTTAGTACTTCGCTTGCATCCTTACCTTTCTTATGCGTATCTTTGAAAAACATATCAGATGAAACCTCACCATCATTTTATTGTACGATAATGCCGTTTGACAGCCAACGGCAGCCGACCGATGTGTATGACGATCGGTTTTTCCCGTATACGGAAAGCTCATAGGGGCGGAGATAAAATAAATGAACCACTTATTTCCGTCAAACTACATAGCTTCACCAATCATAATCAAGTGAAACATGAACAGATCCATTTCCCTGCTATTCCTTTGCCTGCTGATCCGGGCCTATGGGCTTTCCGCTCAGGCAACTCCCGGTTTTCTGGAAATGGATCTGGATGAAGTACGTAATAAGGCCGGAGAAAAGGG
>JAGQXH010000232.1 GCA_020436695.1 Lewinella sp.
CGGTGCCGGCGTCCGTGATGGTAGCCAGGGTACCGTCAATAGTGAACGTTGGTGCATCTGTTGTAATGGAATTGCCGTTAAGCACAATATTCATTTCGGCGGAGTTGTCCCAGGTATCATCACCGTTCTGCTCGTGCCCCATTTCATTATCCGCCATTACGGAAGCTACGGTATAGTCTGAAGTAACGTTGGTAATCTCGGTTATATCTTCATCCGTAGGTAAACCATCGGAAAAATTGTCTTTTTCACAGCCCCACCATAGTGTAAGCAATAGTATACCCGTCCAGGAAAGCCAGTTTCTCTTGTTCATTGTTCCTAAAATTGTGTTGTAATCAAATCTAAAGTCAGTACATCTTTATTGTAGAAGATAAGACGACTGGAGGGTAGATGTACTCAATGGGAGCAGACGACGTTGTAAATCATCAACGAACAAAAGGATCATTTCAACCAAAACAGCAATTGATAGTACAAAAATAAGATGTTGAAATAATTGGTGGTTTCGTTGATATTTTCCAGCAACAGCTATAGAGCCGGGGCTCATTATCCAACCAATTTGAATACTACGACCTCTTTTGCACAATGGGGCAAGCTACAGCATCGGTATCCTTTTCTAATTTGTTACTGCCAACTGACGGTCGGCTGTAAAATCATCCGCGAGAAGTATCTTTGTAGCCCCCTGTTCTAGACGATAGAAAATCATGAAGTTATTCGAGCACAAACGCAATAGGATTCTGGCGCTGATCCTTTTCTGGACCTGCCTGATGGGAGCCATGAATCTCATGCTCATCGGCACCAATGCGCCACCCGGATTCTATTATCGCAATTACTCACATATCGTCTCCGCCATACTGCTGACCCTGATCAATATCAACTGGCTGTTTCCCCGCTATTTTCAGCAAAAAAAGTACGGGGCCTACCTGTTGATTACAGGATTTATCCTAATCGGTTTCATGTTTCTTCATGGAGTGATCGAACATTTTTTTTTCGAAAGTGGGCCCAAGCCCCCCAGACCCAACAGTGATGCCCTGAAGCCAATCACATCAAGGCCACCGAGGAACTCTTTGTTCTTCAATTCAATACGTATATTTGACCTCATGATCTATTCGGCCATGGTTTTAGTCGGCACGGTTCTGGAAAGTATTCAGCTTCATCGCAGGCAGGAGCATCTGGCGGGTCTGATCCAGAATGAAAAACTGGAAACGGAAATGAAATTCCTCAAAAGCCAGATCAATCCGCATTTTCTGTTTAATGCACTCAATAATGTTTATACCCTTTCCCTGATCAAGTCTGAGCAGACTCCGGAAGTAGTGATGAAGCTTTCGGAAATGCTGCGCTATATGCTGTATGAAAGCAATCAACACCGCGTATCGCTCGATCAGGAAAAACACTATATCGAAAATTACATTGCCCTCCAACATTTAAAAGATGATGCCCCATTGGCGGTGAATGCCACTTTTGATCTCATGAACCCACAAGAACAAATAGCACCCATGATACTGATACCATTTGTTGAAAATGCCTTCAAGCACAGTAAGATCGAAGACACGGAATACGGCTGGATAGATATTGCCCTGACGACTACCGGCGAAACCATAGATTTTCAGGTGCACAATAGTATAGCTCCTACTGAATTTACTAAAGACCCCACTGGCGGTATCGGACTGACCAACGTACGTCGCCGTCTGGAACTGGAATACCCCAACCGGCACCGACTCCATATCAGCCGGGAAGATCAGCAGTTTCGCGTACACCTTTCAATCTATCTGTAATGAACAGCCGTCCCATAAAATGCCTTATTGTAGACGATGAAAAGCTGGCGCGTACGCTCCTGCAAAACTATATTGCCAAGCTACCCGGTCTTGAGCTGGCCGGAAGTTGTAAAAACCCTTTCGAAGCTACGGCCATCTTACAGCAGGAGCCGATCGATCTGGTTTTTCTCGACATCCAAATGCCCGAACTTACCGGCATCGAATTTCTGAAAACGCTACCGGCCAGGCCGCTTGTTATTTTCACAACCGCCTACCAGGATTATGCGCTGGAAGGTTATCAGCTCGATATAGTCGACTATCTGGTAAAACCTTTTCGTTTCGATCGCTTTTTACAGGCAGTCAATAAGGCAACACGCCGCCTTCAGGCCGAAACGCTATTGCAACAGCCGACAGTCCAGCCGGCCACTCCGAAAAGTTTCGAACGGTCGTTCCTGCTGATCAACTCCAATCATACCACCCACAAAGTCTTCCTGGATGAGATCTCGTACATCGAAGGCATGAAGGAATACGTCTCTTTCCATCTACCTGACCGGCGTATCATTTCCCTGCAATCGCTGAAACAACTGGAAGAAGAACTGCCGGAGGAACAGTTCATCCGGGTACACAAATCCTACATTGTAGCCAAGAAGAAGGTGACCGCACTTACCGGGACCACCCTTTATCTGGGTAAGGAAAAGATCCCCGTTGGCAGTAGTTATAAAGCTCAGGTACAGGCTTTTTTCTTTGATCAGGGCAATGGTTGAATTTATCGGCCTTTTCGTTGAATAGATTTTTTGCTGTACGCAAAAGGAAGGAACTTTCGCCTGTTTAATAATTCTTCAATTGTCCCATTATTTTGCCTTTCCTCCGAATAGCCTGATTTTAGAGGAATCGCAAAATAACTGGGGTTTAGTTTTGTCAACCGGGAAAGCGCTTGTGCCTTTTCCGGTTTTTATATGATCGGTTTTCCGGTTATGAAATCACCTGAAAGATGGGTACAAATCCATAAACTCCCGCTTGTCTCTGGAGTAGCTGTATCCATTTTCCCAGCTGCCTTGAAAACACTCTACATTATGAAACCTGTTTTAGCCCTCTGGCTGCTGTTGTTCTGGTGCAGCCTGGCATCCGCACAAAGCAACGTCTCTATCCGCGGAAGTTATCAGGATAAACCACTTGAGCTGGTAATACTGGACCTGAAGATCAATTATCAGCTTCAGTTTGAATACGAAGAAGCATTGATCAAAGATATCCGGATAACTTCATCATTCAGCCGAAAGCCGTTGGAGGAGGCCCTGCAGCGGTTATTGCTCGGTACAGCTGTAGATTTTGAAATTACCGGCGATCGTTCCGTCCGGCTTTTTGCCAGAAATACTCGTCCCAACCAGGTACAGGCCGCAATAGCCCCTCCGAGCCGGACTAATATTCAGATATCGGGCACCATACGGGATGGTCAGACCGGAGAAACGCTACCGTTTACCAACGTTCTTGTGGAAGGTAGCACCAATGGTACTACGACTAATGTGGACGGTTATTTCACACTTTTCAACGTACCGAACGATACCGCCATACTCGCCATTTCCTATCTTGGTTATCAACCATTGCGTTTTCGACTGACCCCCGATATGGACCTCGAACACATCGATATCGGCCTTCGGGATTTTGGACTACAACTGCAGGAAGTATTGGTAAAGGCAAACCAGGAAGATCAGATGTTGAGTGCTTCTTCGGGGGTCAGCCGGATAGGTATCACACCGGCAGCACTGGACAAACTGCCCAGTTACGGCGAAAAAGACATTTTCCGTTCTCTACAGTTACTCCCAGGAGTGAGTGGTTCCAATGAAAGTTCCAGCGGTCTGTACGTGCGGGGCGGCACACCGGATCAGAACCTGGTATTGTTTGACGGTTTTACCGTTTATCACGTCGATCACCTCTTCGGCTTTTTTAGTGCGTTCAATGCCAATGCCATCAAGGATGTACAGTTGTATAAGGGCGGGTTTGATGCCAAGTACGGAGGTCGGCTTTCTAGTGTGGTCGATATTACCGGTAAGGATGGTAATACCGAAGAGTTCAACTTCGGAGCCGGTATCAGCCTGCTAAGCTATAACGGCTTTGTCGAAACACCTTTCTCCAAGGGTAAAGGCTCTTTTGTTTTTGCCGGTAGGCGGTCCTTTCAAAGTGATTTTTACAGCAATATTTTCGACGCCTACACCAATACCGGCGATCAGCCCGGGAATACACCCGCAGGTCCGGGACCGGGTCGATTTTTCGGCCAACAGGAAGTCAAGCCAAATACCTATTTCTACGATGTCAACAGCAAGCTGACTTACCGGCCTTCCGGTAAAGATGTGATCAGTGTGAGTTTTTATAACGGACAGGATAATCTGGACAATTCTCGGGATGTTAACAGCAATGCCTTTGGACGGGGCCCCTTTGGAGGAGGTAATGCCGACCTGGATTTCCAACAGGAGAATACGGACCTTACGGAATGGGGCAACTGGGGAACCAGTGCCAAGTGGTCACGTCGCTGGAATGACCACTTTTACAGTAATGCCAATCTTTCCTATTCCAATTATTTTAGCCGACGGGATCGCACCAACAGCACAACCGTCAACCGGACCGATACGACCTTCACCCGTAACATAGGCAGTTATGAGTTCAATGACTTGCAGGACGTAAGTCTGAAACTGGATAACGAATGGAAGATCTCACAACAAAATCAGTTGGATTTCGGTCTGCAAACCACCTGGAACAAGATTGAATACGCGTTCACCCAGAATGATACGATCTCTGTTCTGGACCGCCTGGATCAGGGGCAAACAACGGCAGTTTACTTTCAGGACCGGTATACCCTCAATGAGAAAATGATCCTGAAAGGCGGCTTAAGATCTTCCCATTATAGTGTAACCGGCAACTTGTATTTTGAGCCACGGGCAAGCTTCACTTATCTACTGACAGATGCCATACGCATAAAAGCGGCCTGGGGAAAATATTATCAGTTTGCTACCCGTATTGTCCGGGAAGATATTCAGCAGGGCAGCCGCGATTTTTGGTTGCTGGCCGATGATGAACGGGTCCCCATTAGCTCGGCTTACCACCATATTCTCGGTGCAAGTTATGAGGACAATACCTGGCTGCTGGATATCGAGGCCTATTATAAAACGCTGGATGGTCTTTCGGAATATTCCACTCGCTTCACCCCCTCCGGATTCGGACCGGGACGACAGCTGGCATACGAAGAGTTTTTTTATACCGGTACGGGCATTGCCAAGGGAATAGAACTGCTTTTACAACGCAAGGTAGGCCAATTGTCCGGGTGGATCGGATATACGCTGGGTGAGGTAAAATACGACTTTGAAGCCTTCGGAGATAAGCCTTTCTATGCCAATCAGGATGTTACCCATGAGCTGAAAATTGTGGGTAACTACAAACTGGGAAAACTTACTCTGGGGGGCACTTTCATTTATGCCACCGGAAGGCCGTATACTGCACCCACAGGATATTACGAACTTACTTTATTGGACGGTAGTACCGCCGATTTTTTTGAGATCAGTGAAAAGAACGCGCTTCGCTTCGATGATTATCACCGGCTGGATCTTTCGGCGACCTATGATTTTCATCTCGGTGGCAGCAAAGCCAGTCTGGGTCTTTCCCTTTTCAACATTTACAACCGAAAAAACACCTGGTACAAGGAATACGAGGTGATCGAAGGCGAATTGCTGGAAACCAACATATCCCTGCTCGGGTTTACGCCCAGCCTGTTCGCCAGTTGGTCATTGCATTAATTCCGGAAGCAATCAGCTGTATTTAGCCGATTATCATTCTGCCAAAGAATCACAATTATGAAAGCAGCTTATCTATATTCGACTTTTATTGTACTCGTTTTGCTTTTTTCAGCCTGCCAACGCGATAGCATTGCTGATATTGACACTAAAACAGCAGTAGTGAAAGCTTATCTGTTTGCCGGTCAGCAGGTTGATAGCTTCCAGGTCACCCAAAGCTACTCTTATGCTCAACAGGATACCAACCTGATCACACTGGATGACCTGGATATCACCATTACCAAAGATCAGGAAGCATTCCCCTTGTTCCCCCGGGGTGAAGGTATTTACGAAAACCCGGACCTGGTGATCGAACCCGGACAAGTATACCAAATGGATTTTGACTGGCAGGGAGAGACTATCAGCGCTGAAACTTACATTCCGGAAACAAGAGAAGCGGTGATATCCACTACAGAGATCGAAATGGAAAAAGTAGACTTCAGCGGTGGTTTTGGAGGAGGCCCCGGCATTCAGCCGGAAACGGTTGATCCGGTTGATATCAGTTGGGAAAACCCGGAAGGAGATTATTATTACGTAGTGATCAGGAATATCGAAGATGATCCGGAAGAGATCATTGAATTGCCTGAAAATGTTGATTTTGGAGACCGGCGGCGCTTTTTCTTTATTAGCGAACCGGAGATCATGGATGTATATACTATCGATCCCCGGCGGAGCTTAACACAGTTTGGCACACACCAGATTATTGTGTACCGGGTTAATCCGGAATACGCGGCACTTTACGAAACTTCCGGTAATTCCAGCCTTTCGCTGGTACAACCTCCCAGCAATATAGTCAATGGGCTGGGTATTTTTACCGGAGTGAGTAGCGATACGGTCTATCTGGAAGTTACAAAAGCCCAGTAACCGAAGGTGTTGTCGTGTTACGGAAAGAGCTGTGTCTGTTGAAGGAACTCTTATATTTCAACTTCCTCATCAAGTTGACGACCTTCCTCTTCAGCTTTCTTATCCATAGCGCTGCCTACCGCCATACCGATCGACATTCCAATGGGTAATCCAATGGCCAGAAAAGCAAAACTATCAAGGGATATGCTGAACGCCATACCCATGGGGATACCAAAAGCGGACATGCCGATGGCCATCCACATATTGCGATAGTGATTTTTGGGCACCAGTTTCAATTCTTTTTCTACGAGTTGGAGGATAGCCCTGCGGACTGATCGCAGTTTCTTATTCAGCTCTTTATCCGTCCCTTGAAAAGTATTTACTTCCTCTATTCTCTGATTAATAATGCTGATCTCTTCGTCCGGAACAGGCCGGTCCTTAAGTGCTTCAAGCACACTTTGTAAAGCCATAAAGCTTTTTGTCAACTTCTCATTTTGCTGTATCTGAGTGCTTTTTTCAAGTGACCGCATTTCCATATTTGATGATTTTACCGGAGGTAATGCCTCATTAGATAATGCGTAAGAAGGTAATGCTTCTATCAATCCTGCTCAATTTTATTAGATGAACGGCGAATAGATAGCGCCATTCGTGGATTTTGGACTAATATATTGTCTATTTCCGCTTTGGTAAATCCAACTTTGTAAAGGCGGGGGATCAGTTCGTCAAATATCGTAACGTAAGGATCGGTATTTCCAAAACCAAAGATCTGCAATTGGATCTGTCCATCTTTATTTTCTACACTCCAGCCATCATCGTGCGAGAGCAGTAAACGGGAGAGCATTCCTGCTTTTTTCATTTCCCGGATCATTGCAACGTATTGATCCAAACGGGAAGCATTGACCCCATCCAGACTGATCCACACCCCTTTTTGGGCCAAAGCCACTCTCTCCTCATCGGTCCCGTTTTGGGCGTGTACCCAAATGAGGCGATCCGGTTCCATTTTTTCCCGGATCATAATATCGTACTCCGATCGTGCCGCAGCACCGTCGCCAGTATGCACATAAATAGGTAGGCCACTTTTTTTGCTAAGCATAATACCAGCAAGCAAAAGCTTTTCCTCTATATCGTCCAACGGGCCTTTGCCCACTCCTAGTTTAATAAAGCCCGGCCGGATGCCGGAACTGTCAATTCCGTCCAACCATTCTTTCTCCCAACGCTCGGAAATGGAAGCAGCATCTTCCGTAAAGGCATGACGGGGCAGGTATTTTTTATCAACGGCAGCGTAATAGCCGGTATTGGTGATGATCTGAATACCCGATTGCTCCGATATTTTTTGCAGGAGCCTTACATCTCTGCCGATGTAATTAGGCGTACATTCTACCAGGGTTTTGATACCCCGTTCTCTGCAAAAGATATTCCATTGTCATACTCTTTTACAGTACACCAACTCCAATGTGCCGGGCCAACGCCTCATCTTCCGGATAGTAAACGGTCTCTACCGGTATGATCAGGCGATCCAGCTCTTTTCGATCAACGTACAGTTTTTGTTTCTTTACGAAATCAGTGATAATAAAGCTATAAGCGTTCCTGTAAGAACTTCAAAGCGATCGCATTTGCCTCATCCGCCTTTTCTTTATCATACTTCGGATTACTGGGATTGGCAAAGGCGTGTACAGCATCGTATTCATGGATCTCGATATTTTCACCGGTTGCTTTGGCCAGGCTTTCAAATTTGCTGACTACTTCCGGTGTGATCCAACCATCTTTTTCGGCAAAGATGCCTAGAATATCGGCTTTAATAGGAGCCAGTTTATCTGCTTCCTGCACGGGCATTCCGTAGTACATCACACACGCTTTCCCCTGATCACCGGCCAGAATGGAGGCTTTTAATGACCAGCCACCGCCAAAACACCAGCCGACCGTTCCTATGCCGGCTTCATCTCCGGCATAATTCAGTGCTCCCTGAATAATGGCATTAGCCCGGTCTTCAGTCACGGCCTGCATGAATTCGCCAGCCTGTTCCTGCGAAGTAGCTACTTTTCCGTCGTACATATCCAGGGCCAATACAGTGACATCTCCCAAGCTATTGAACAAACGACCGGCTTCCTGCTTGATGTGATCGTTCAGCCCCCACCATTCGTGGATTACAAAAAGAAAGTTGCCGTCCGGATTTTCCGGCACCAGCGCATATGCACTTGCCGTTTTACCATCAGGTGTAGGAAAGGTCATCATGCTGCCGTCGGTAGGTGTAGCAATTGCATCCGGCGTTTCATGTGCGGCCTGAAATGCCGTATCGTTCGCAAATTGTCCCATATCATCCGAAGCGGATCCTTCCGTACCGGAATTACTACAGGCCGCCCAACTCAATAAACTGATCAGCAAGAATAATGAAACGTGCTTAGACATGGATAGTATGTTTTAGTGAGGTAAATGAACGCAGATATAACCTTGAAAGCAGAAAAAGGTTCTGTAATATATTGATTTACACTACGAAAGCCTTGATGAAGTAAAAACAGTCGGAAGGAGAATGAGAAGAGAGATAGCGAAGATCAGCGCGTTATTTCGGTACGCTCCACCTGAAACCCAATGTTCCGAATACCCCGGACCGGATCCTGACGCATGAATTGTTCCAGCGTGATCTGGTAAGCTCCCGGCTGATTAAAGAAAGCGCCCTGTTGAATGGGGACACGCAAGGTACAATATGAATTATTACAGTCTCCGTACCAGCGACCCAGTTTATCGGCGAGTTCAATGGAAAGCGGCTCTTCCAGCGTCTCGCCGGAAGGAAAGCGGGTGTGTACCCGGGTGTAGAGGTTCTGATACTTGTAATCAGTATTAAATCCTATCTCCAGCCAAAGATTATAGATCCGGGAAGTATCATCGATCTCAAAGGGAAATTCCAACCGATCCGCATAGGTCCATTCTCCGCCGGGGATCTCATAATCATGCTCGTACAGATAATCCGGCCCACAGGCAGAAAAGATAAGCGTGCCGAAAAAAAGCAAAAGGATCAGACGGATAGTCATACGGTGGGCAATGATTGATAAACGATAATTGATGGATGATGATTGATGATGGCATGTCAGCACGCACATCATCGATCATCACTGAACAAGCATCGATTATGACTTAAAATAGTCGCGCATGCGATCAAAGAATCCACGATCTGTTTTCCCCGGCTGCGGTTGGAAGTTGGGTTTTGACCTCAATTTTTCCAAAATGTCTTTTTCTTCTTCCGACAACTTCTTGGGCGTCCAGACATTTACGTGGATGAGTTGGTCTCCCTTTCCATAACTCTGCACGGATGGCAAACCTTTCTCTTTTAAACGAAAAATTTTACCGGATTGTGTGCCGGCAGGAATTTTGATCTTTACCCGGCCATCGATCGTGGGAACTTCTTTGGAAGTGCCCAATGCAGCATCGGCAAAATTGATATAGAGATCATGAATGAGGTTCATTCCGTCTCTTTGCAGTGACTCGTGCGCTTTTTCTTCAATATTGATCAGCAGATCACCCGCTGGTCCGCCCTGGCGACCGGCATTGCCTTTTCCGCGCAGGGAAAGTTGCATACCTTCTTCCACACCGGCCGGAACATCAATTTCGATCATCTCCTCACCGTATACTCTGCCATCCCCCTTACATTTGGAACAACTGGCCGTGATGGTCTTACCCGTACCATGACAGGTAGGGCAGGTAGTAGTAGTCTGCATCTGCCCCAGAAAAGTACTCCTTACCTGACGTACGCTACCTGCACCTCTACAGGTACTACACGTCTGCACGGAGTTGCTGTCTTTAGCACCGCTGCCGTTACAGACATCACAAATGAGGTGTTTTTTAACCTTGATCTTTTTGGAAACGCCCTTGGCAATCTCTTCCAGTGTCAGGGTAAGCTTTATCCGAAGATTACTTCCTCGCTCACCTGTGGCCCGGGCACGTCCGGATCGTCCACCGAAAAACGAATCAAAGGGGCTGCCGGAATCTCCAAAAATATCTCCGAACTGAGCGAAAATATCTTCCATGGTCATCCCCCCACTGAAGCCGCCACCACCGGCACCGCTCACTCCTGCATGGCCAAACCGGTCGTATCGGGCCCGTTTGTCGGCATCACTCAACACTTCATATGCTTCAGCAGCTTCCTTGAACTTCTCTTCTGCTGACTTATCATCTGGATTTTTATCCGGATGATATTTCACCGCCATCTTCCGGTAAGCCTTCTTTATTTCATCCTGGCTGGCGCCTTTAGTAACACCCAGTACCTCGTAATAATCTCTTTTGGCCATTGTATACCTTTACTTTATGATGGCGTGAATTAGTTCTCTTTATTTTCCAACTACCACTTTGGCGTGGCGGATAATTTTATCGTTAAGGGTATACCCCTGTTCAATGGTGTCCACGATCTTTCCCTTCATATCCTCGGCCGGAACCGGGATCTCGGTCAAAGCTTCATGAAATTCCGGATCAAAAGCTTCTCCCGTCGATTCCATTGCTTTTAGCCCCTTCTGCTCCAGAATACCCTTCAATTTATTATGGATCAGCAGTATACCTTCACTCAGGCCTTCACCCGCATTGGCAGC
>JAGQXH010000233.1 GCA_020436695.1 Lewinella sp.
AGTATGGATAATGTATGTTGATAGCCTGGCTTGAATATGCATTTTTCTCTTTTGGTTACTTGTGGTAAAGACCTGGAGTTATGTAAAAGTCAGTGTAAAGGTGTTCGAAATAATGTTTTGTTTCCTTTCGCAAGCCCCACTAACTCCCCGAGGGGGAGAACCGGTCCGCCCTTAAACAAAACATTATTTCGGTTGAAAATGGTGGTCGCGACTATTCACACAACCTAAGATCCCATTGGGGCAAAAATAAGAAAATCTATCCCCAATGCATCAGGGACAGATTCTCTTGCGCTTGTTTAAAGTGGTTGAATCTTTATTAGTAGTCAGTTGTCAGTAATCAGTTGTCAGTTATAAAGGTCGTACAAAAGATCAGCTCATTAACCCAGACTAAATGAAACATTAGCTTCGAGCCCGGTAATTACAGGTTAATAGACTGTATCTTAGCTTTTCCCAGTGTAACTGACAACTGGAAAACTGACAATTGGTTCTAATTATCGTATCCTGGATTCTGTACCAGCAGGTTGTTCCGCTGAACTTCACCCCGGGATAGCGGGAAGAAATACAGCTTGTCATTCCATACCCGGGTTTCGTTCTCCGTATTTTCTACCACAGAATATGTGTAATCATACACTGTCGCATCATGGCGATAAGGAGAATGCGGCGTTGCCCCCGGCTTCAGTTTAGCCTGGATATCGATCGTCTGGATACCTCGGTGCAGTTCGGAGCCGATCATCCAGCGACGGGCGTCATAGAAACGCTGTTCCTCGTAAGCTAACTCGATACGGCGTTCGTTGCGGTAACGTGCCATCAGGTCAGCACCAGAATCCGAAATGGCCGGCATACCGGCACGGAAACGGATTTTGTTGATCCATTCGCGGGCAACGTCTTCCTGTCCCAGTTCAATACTGGCTTCTACGTAATTCAGCACCGCTTCCGTATACCGTAGGAAGGGCCAGGGGATCACCTGGGCGCTGGACTGGTTATCGGCCAGTGCGGGATCCGGATCGATGAACTTACGTACATAGTAGTGCGTACGGCTACCGTTCCAGTTCTCGATAGAAGACTCACGGGTGTCCACACCGTTGAGGATACCGCCGCTACCGTCAGCGTAATAGCCAGTCTGGATCTGATTAACGGCATCAAGGCCTTTTACATCATCGGGCCGCGGCTTCCAGTCGGCACCGTCATACATGATGGTAGCGTAGAAGCGCGGGTCGCGATTCTCATAAGGAGCAGCTGCCTGTGCTGCATTACCCCAGTCAAAGGAGCTACCGTCCATCATTTCATAATCATCCACCAATTGCTGGATCGGCGTATTACCAGCCCAGTTGTGATAACCGTTCGGACCGTTGTTGATACCGAAGTGGATACCACCCAACGGCCAGCCGTTTTCACGGGTATACAGAGAAGTGTGGGTACGTTCGAAGATCAGTTCGTCAGCTGCGGCTGCGTCACCCTGGGAACTACCACCACCACAGTACAGGGAAATATAGTTCTGCTTGCCATCCTCCTGAGAAACCGGGCCGGCCAGGTCCAGTTTATAACCGGTACCGGCATCTATTACCGCCTTGGCTGCGGCCTGAGCGGCCTGCCAGCGGGCACTCTGGCTACCACCGGTGAACGCCAGCAGATCGATGCTACTGTAAGATCCCAACAGAGAAGAATTAGCCTGTGCGGTGGAGGCATCGTGCAGATCACTTGCATCATAAAGCGTCTGGCGTGATTTCAATGCCATAGCACTCAACATGGAAGCACGGCCTTTAGTAGTCGGCTTTCCATCCAATAAGCGGATGGCCTGATCGAGATCACTCAGAATGAAGTTGGAGCACTCCTCGTAAGTATTTCTGGCAATGGTATAATCTTCATCCAGGCCGTAAGTACGGTCAATGATGGGTACACCACCGTACACTCTTACCAACTGGTGATAATAATAAGCACGCAGGAAATAGGCTTCACCCAGCAGGCGATCGCGTAGCTCATCATTGTCAAAAGTGGAAGTCGGCAGGCGTTCGATAGCCGTGTTGGCATTACGGATCGCCAGATAAAGCTGTCCCCACTGAGGCAGCACCCGATCATTACCCAGGTTGGAGGGAGAGATCGTTGCCTCTGTGATCACATCGATGCCACGACCAGCGTGGGTAAACATGGCTTCATCGGTATAGGCAGATAATCCCTCTTCTTCAAAACCACCGTAACCCAGGTAGGAATAAACATTGAAAATAAAGGCTTCTGACAGCGGACCATCGGCCCAGGTAGCCTCACTCGATATCTTGTCGAGCGGCTCCGTATTTAGGAAGTCCTTATTACACGACAAAGGTACGATTGCCGTGAGCAGGACCAGGAGTTGTATTAATTTGTTCTTAATCATTATGCTTCAATTTTTAGAATTTCAAAGTTACACCCGTGTTGATCACACGTAGTTGGGGGTAGTACACACCACTTCCCGTCACGGCCTCCGGGTCGAATACTTCAGAACCCAGTTCGCCGGCAATGGTGAAGAGGTTCAGGGCATTTACGTAAATACGCAGCCCACCGAGATTCACTTTGTCCAAAGCGGCCTGCGGCACATTGTAGCCCAACTCGATGTTCTTCAGACGAACGTAGTCTTTACTGAACAGGAAGTAGGTATTGTTACCGTAAGAACCACCGGTGAAGTAAGTGTCACCCCGGCTGGCCAAACGCGGATGTACGCTGCTGGGTGCATCGATGCGCCAGCGATTGTCGTAGCTGTACTTCAGGAAGTTACCGATATCACCGGATTCCGTACCGAAACGCAGGAGTGCTCCAGTGGCCCCCTGGAAGAGCAGAGACAGATCGAAAGCTTTGTAAGACAGGTCTAAGGTAGCACCGAAGTTGAAGGTCGGCGTGATATTTTTATCCAGGCGCACCTGGTCATCGGCATTAATAATACCGTTGCCGTCGACATCCTTGAATTTCATATCACCCGGGATCAACTGTCCGGTCACCTGGCTGTAGTCCAGTGTATTGGCGTCGATGTCTGCCTGATCGAGGAATACGCCGTCGTATTCATAGGCAAGATAAGCGTTGATGGGTTTACCTTCCTGAAGTTGATAATCCGGAGCACCGGGTACCTCATCCATGTAGATCACCTTGTTCTTGGCATAACCACCATTCACCCCGGCGCGGAAGCGCAATCCGGAACCAGCCTGGCCATTATAGCCCAATGCGAATTCATACCCTTTGTTCTCCACAATACCGGCATTTACCGGAGGTAGCAGGTTGCTGATACCGGAAGATTCCGGTGTAGAACCAGTCAGCTGGATCAGGATCTGATCCCGCTTATTGTTGAAGTATTCCAACGTCAGGTCGATCTTGTTGTTGAACAAGGTCGCATCCATACCTATGTTCCAGTTCTTGGCTCTCTCCCAGGTAAAGAAGGGGTTAGCCAGGCGGGTTTCATTCAGTGTAGTGGCTACTACCCCGTTGATCGGGTATGAGTCAAATCCGTAGGTAGACAGGTAGGCGTACTCCTGCAGTGCATCATTAAAATAGACCTGGTCATTCCCCATTTCACCGTAAGAACCGCGCAGCTTCAGGTAATCAATGAAATCAACATTGAAGAAATCTTCATTGGAGATATTCCATCCCAGCAGGATACCGGGGAAGAAACCAAAGCGATCAGATTCCGGGAAAATGTAAGAACCGTCATAACGCCAGATGAACTCAGCCAGATATTTCTCCTGGAAATTGTACTGGACACGACCATAGTAACCCAGACGAGCTCTTTCGTAAGCACTACCGTAGGTATTCTGATCCTGGGAACCACCGGCAAACAACTGGTCAACCGCCGCAGAGATGTAATTTCTCCGGAAAGCACCGAAGTTGGAGCCCTGGAAGGTCTCCCGGGTCACACCGGCCAGAATATTGAGAGCGTTGGCACCAAATTGATGCTCGTAGCTCAATATGGCAGTGAGGTTGGTATTCAGCTCTTTCTCAAAATATTCGTTAAGGCGAGGATCCGTGAAATTGGAACGAATGGCACCGGTCAACTTAGGGGTGACTCCATCATCTTCATAGGTCACGCGATCCCAGGAATACAACGTCCAGGGAGTTTGCCAACGCTTATCCGTTTCACTTCTGTTGTCGACTGAACCACTAAGAGTCAGTTTCAAACCTTCTACCCAGGGATTGGTCAGGTTTACGGAACCGTTCACCTGCACAAAATCCGTCGGATTCTTTTGGTATCCGGTAGCATTGGTGGTGATCACATAGGGGTTCTGTCCGTTCTCAATATCCGGACCGGGCAGTCCGTTGGGCCATACTTCCGGTTCGGTCGGACGACCGCGCATCAGCATCCGGAAGATAGAACCGGCGCTTTCCGTGGGGAAGTTACGATCTTCCCGGCGAGCCATCAGGCCGAGATCAGCGCTGATGTAGTCGTTCACTTTGGCATCCAGGTTCACCCGGAAATTGTATTGCTTATAATAGGTAGCCGACTCATGATAAACGGCGTCCTGGTTGATAAAGCCCAGAGAAGCCAGGTAGCGGATGTTTTCCGTACCACCGTTGATCTGCAGATTGTAGCGAGCCTGCGGTGACCAAGTCTTGAAGGCATCCCCAAACCAGTCGGTATCCGGATAGCCCCAGGGATCGGTTCCGTCTCCATGTTTGCGCACGGCATCCGGACTGTAGTTGGCACTCAGGGTCGTTACACCTGCTGTCGGTGAATCATACTGCCCGGTAGACTGGATACTTTGCCAGGCAGCGCCCCATTCATTTACCGGAATAGACTGGTAGATCGGCAGTTCGTTCATGATAGTGGCATACTCTACCGCATTCGACATGTTGGGGATCACCGTAGGTTGTGACCATCCCTGGTTGAAGTCGAAGGTAACGGAAGGCTTGCCGGTCTTACCACGCTTCGTGGTGATCAGGATCGCACCGTTAGCCGCCCGGGCACCATAGATAGCCGCAGAAGCGTCTTTCAGTACCGAGATGGATTCGATGTCCTGCGGGCTCAAACGTCCCAGCCCACCTGAACGGTCGGGTACCCCATCGATTACGATTAGCGGGCTGCTGTTACCCAGTGTATTGGTACCGCGAATGGAGATGTTAGCACCGTCATACCCCGGTTCCCCACTTTGCTGGATCACCACCAATCCCGGGAGACGTCCGGCGAGAGAGTTGGAAATATCAACGGCAGGCGATTGTTTGAGTTGTTCTCCCTGCACGCCGACTACCGCGCCGGTTACGGTTACTTTCTTTTGCTTACCGTAAGCCACGACGACGACCTCGTCCAGTATCTGCCCGCTTTCCAGGGCTACGTCGATGACGTTTGCGGCACCAACCGTGATCTGTTGTGTGCTGTAGCCGGTATAGGAGAATTCCAGGACTGCGCCTTCACTGGCATCAATGGAATACATACCATCAAAATCGGTTACTGTACCGGTAGTGGTGCCTTGGACGACGACATTGGCACCGATGAGCGGTTCTCCGGTACCGGCATCAGTCATCTGGCCGGTGATGGTCCTTTGTGCGATAAGGCCTACTGTGCAAAACAGTAAGGCTCCCAAAGCTAAAGACCATTTGAAAATGAGTCTTCGTTTAATCATAGAACAATAAAAGTTTTTCGTATTGTCAATTTAGTTTAATAGCACAACCTTGACCCGTTACCGGATCAAAGCCAATAAACAAGAATGAATATCCAAAACTTTGAAAATCGCAAATTGGTTATTATGGTTTCTTGGTTGGAGTATGCTCTATAAGGGAGCGTAACAATATTTTTTGGCATACTAGCAGTATAGTATCAGGTAGGCATATTTGATGCTGTTACCCATACTCTTCAGTTGTCTGTCTGGAGTATCTACATGGCAATTAGCTGGTCTACTATACTTAAAATTGGCAGGTAAAAGTAGGCTGATTTGGGGATATTACCAAAAGAAATTCATAAAAAAAAGTATTTTCCAAATTTTATACTACACTAGCATTTTGAATACCATTCAGTTATGCTTGCCGGCTGGATTTTCGGAAACCGGCTCTGACCGTTGAGCGTGACCAATTATCTGCTGAAAAGAAAAGAGCGCCCATGCACATTGCCAGACGCTCCTTCAAAAAAGAACAGTAAAAATATTTTATGATCCGGAAATTACCCGACAGGCCTGAGGTACACCAACATAACCGGGCTTCAGGCTTCGAAATGTGATACTGATCAATATTTCAAAGACATAAGTTCACGAAAGCGGGTTATCTAAAATTTCCGGAGGCGATCCCTTTTCTGAATTCAAAGAAACAAAGCCATCACGGAATACACCAGAGATCGGGCATTGAAATAAAAAAGCTGACTTCCCGATAAGAATATCCATTTTATTGTTAAATTGAGGACTGATTAAGAACAGTAAAATCATTGGTCACATGAGAGCGATTCGAGCAAAGCAATTGCTTATATCACTGAATAACAATGAGTTGAAACGACTAAAACTTTTCCTTTCTTCTCCATATCACACCCAGCAGCCGGCATTGCAAGATCTTGCCGACTTATTAATTAAACTTCCCGATAAAAAGCTTAAAAAACTGAACCAGAAGAAGCTGTACCAACTGCTTTTCGGCGATCCCGTAGATCAGGACGAGGCCTATTGTCACAAAAAGGTACTCAATACCCTGTCTGACCTGGCACTTCAGATCGAATCTTTTATGGCACACGAGCAGTTTCAAAACGATCCGGCACAACAACAGGAGTATGTTTCTTCATTTTTAAGCAGGCGTGGCACCGGGAAGACCTTTGAGCACAGTATCAAGAAATGGAAGCAACTGATCAGCAGGAAGAAGGATGCCTTTTCCAGATATGTGAGTGGCTACCGAATGAACCGTATCCACTTTGAATCACTGCATACCGACCGGCATAATACCGCGAAAACCGATGATTATCTCGAGCGTATGGACACCGAAGCTACCCGTGCCTATTGGATAGCCCATCTTTCCTATCTATGTAGCCGTATTTTCCGGTCTTCCATTCTGGAACAGGAGCAGGGTTTGCAGAACCAGATAACCAGAGCACTACAACAGACCGAAGCATTGATTCAGGGCTCTGAAGCATGCCCCAATATCAAGATGCTCAGAAAACTGATCGTTACCGGCACTACCCCGGGAAGCTTCGAGCTCTACACCAGTGCACTGGGCTTTTTCCAGCGCAGTTTTCAACAATTCAGTTTGAAAGACCAACAAACTTTCAGCCATTTTCTGCTTACTTACTGTTTTACCAGTTATGACAAAGGGTCTGACGATTTTCTAAAGCTGGGTTTTGAGCTGTCTGAATGGACCAGGAAAAAGGGGATCATTTCCAGCGAGCATGCCCTATCGGAAGCAGCTTTTATGAACTCGGCCATCATGCAGTTGGCCATGCAAAAAAGTATGGAGTCCATCGAGCAGTATATCACTGCCTACCTGCCGCATGTCCCGCAGGAAGTCCAGTTGGACGCCGAGAATCTAATCCGGGCTTACCTTGATTTCCATCAGGGACAATACTGGCCGGCATTGGAGAAGATCAATAAGATCGAACGCAGAGAGGCCATGTATGTGACCCGGAAGTATTCGCTACAGATCCGGATCATCTACCATCTATTTACCCAGAACGATTATCGATTAGATGCCTTTGATTCAAGTATCGAAAGTTTCCAGAAAAAATTCTCAAGCAAGACCCTTAAACTGGCTGCCGATAAAAAGAAAAACTACCTCCATCTGGCCAGGTATATCAAAGCTATGCTGGGCTTTCATACCGGCCAACCTCAATGTACCGGCGCTCTGCTAAAAGAGCTAGAGCAAAACCTCTACTATAACCCTATTCCGTGCCGGGATTGGGTGAAGGAACAGCTTCATCATATCAAAGAACAACAGATAATTACTCCGTTGCCGGAAAAAGTACAGATAAGCTGATGACTGATACTTTAACCTTAAGATAGCAAGTGGTGCGTCTATTTTTATTCAAACCATATGTTGCGGATCTCCGGGGTTCTTCCGATCCGTCAGAGATCCGCAACTAGCCTGTTCTTTACGGACAACAAATCCACGTTTTACGGAAAGCTGCCCTGCGTTTCATCTAATAATCAATGATCTCCTCTGTAACGATACAGGGGTTTTCCGGATCACCGCATTCGTCACCTTTCGTGCATGAAGTAGCGACGAACATCAGCATAAGGCTGAGGCCTACCAGGCGTGCGGTAAATGAAGAAGCTTTAACTGCAATTTTCTGACCATTTCCTGTTTCCATGATTAATGATTTTAGTGGTGGAAAAAAGGGGAATGGCCCGGCAGTGATCCGGGTAGTAAAAGCCTCAGCAATGGACATAAGCCTTCAGGCTGTCGGTGGTCATTCGACCCTTCGAACAGTATTCGGGCATTTCCCAACTACAGATAACTTATCTACCTACATGTGGCAGATGCCGACGGGATAATATTGCCAGGATTGGCATCCAATCTACACCCTACCAAACCGGGCCGAAAAGAACGACCCAGTGATTGAAGCTTCAGATCAACTGGATAACTTACTGTCGATCAATTGATAAGGCAAATAAAAAGAGGATTAAAAGGCAGGGAAAGTAATTGCAGGAATTTCAATTCGCTTTTTAATAATTGTTAACCTAAGCAGATAAACGGCCATATAATACTGGAAAGAAAGATCACAATTAATGCATGTTCTACATAAATAAAACTAAAACAGTTATGGACATTCAAGGGAGATTCGACACACTACTTTACTTATTCAGGGAAGAACTGGGTGTTTACCAAAAAGAAGTAGCCGACTATTTGCAGGAGCAGGGATTTACCAAAGTGACCGAGTCGGTCATCAGTCGCGCAAAATCCAGGATCAACAGCAAGGGCTACCGGATCAGCGATGGGGAGATCCCGGCAGCCAGAATGGAACCATGGGTTTTATCCCTGGAAGAAAAGCTGGTGACGTTCAACATTCATCTTGCGGAGGATCAAACCTACTACTTCAACGACAAAACCGGTGAACAATACGAATACATCCACCAGGGGCAGGAAAAGATAAAAAGTACCGATGGCATTATTCGCTCCTACCCTTCCATTCCAAGAGATCTCATTCAAAAAAAGATCCGTACGGAAAAAGAGGTGAAGCTCCTACAGACTTATATGAGTACGATAGAAACTTATGCCGAGAGTTTCGAAGACTGCCTGAGCCGGGGAGGGCATGTCCAATTACTCCTGATGAACCCAAGAGGACTGGCAGCTAAAGTGCGAAGCCGAAGCCTTCCCAATAAATTCATGAATATTGAGCAGCTGATCACACAAAATCTACAGACCCTGCAACAGATCAAGACCGGCCCCGGAAATCTGGAGATCCGCTTTTATGATGAATTCCCGGGTGTGGAGCTGTTCATTTTTCCCGATCGCATTTTCTATGGGCTTTATCTACATCAGCAGTTTGCCAAAGACGGGCACTTTTCGGAACTGTTGAATGAACCACAGTTCTCATTAAACCAGAACCTGCTCAAAAATTGGCAAAGCATCTGGGACCAGGCCGTGCCGCTGGATAAGTTCAACGATGGTTGGAAAGGCGAAAACATCGAACATTTCCTCTGCCACTATATCCGGGAGGGAGAATACCGCACTTTCGAAATGCGCATCAACCGGGATACCACCGATGTGCTGCTTACCAATACGCCCAGCCGGGAAAATTTCAAAGGCAGTTTTGATGCCGCCAATGAACGGGTGCTCAGCATTATGGCCAGCACGAGTAACAAAATGGAGAATGGGGCGTTTGTAGAAGTCAAAAAAAGAACAGCTTTTTTTCTTATCTATACCAATATCAATGGCTTTTGGCGGCAGGAACTGTCTACCGGAGTTTTTATTAATACTTCCCCGAGTGGGCTTTTGCGCGCTAATCTGGTAGTGATCGAGAACCTTAAGCTACGAAACTTCACCCTTGACCCCAAAGAACTCGACCACCACATCAATAATATTCGTTTATTTCTGGAACCGCACGAGCTCAAAGCAGAGAACCTGCCCTTCAATTCTCTAAGTGGGCTGGAGAGCTATCTGCAGGAAAAAGCAGGTCAAAGGCTGGATCAGCGGAACTGGCTACCACTTTTATCTGGTCATTTTCATTTGTTCTATACCGGCCAGGACGATGACGAACGCCCCTGCATCTGCCGCCGCCCCCTCACCATAGATGCGGTTACCGAGCGGGCCGAACGCGAGATTTGGAACGAGAATCGATCCCGGCATTTTTCCATTTCCATGCCTAATACTTCCAAATTGCTGCTTTATCATCTGAGCACCGGGCTGACCGATTCGGAATTCATCTTCCTACGAAGATATTCTCCGAACTGGATCCGCTTTCAGGGCAAGATCCTCAAAGTATATGATGCCAATGAGATCCGGTTGAAAAGCTGCTACCTACTGCGTTCAGAAAGAAAACTAGGACCGGATGATTACATTATCTACTATGATAGCCCGACATATCAGGAACTTTGCCGGGACCGGCATTTTGCAGCATTTTTCCCGGGTGAAGACCGTAGTGCAGGTGGGGAACAAGTGATGAGGAATGAGGAATAAGTGGTCTCCGGTCTTCGGGAGCGGCCCTGATCTGAAAGATATCCGACAGTGCCTTAAGTTTGCGATATTTGCAGCGTATGCAAACGATTATCCAGCAAGAATATGCAGTGCATCGGTATCCATAGTTCAACTGACCATCCACGTATACGCTATACGGTGGCCTTTCTGGACGGGCATCCCCTGTGCCGACAGTGCAATCTGAGGTTTAAACTAAATAATACCCCGGCGGAAAATCATTGGAATATTAGCTACGGGCAACACAGGAAAGATCCCTATTTCGATTTCTTCATTCCGGCACAGCGCATATTTTTTGTACCAGATCAAGAACCGGCGGCTAACTGGACAATGAACCCTTACACTTATGGAGGGGAGATTGTGCACAGTGTTGAGCTAAAGAAAACGCACGAACTATCCGGGCTGATC
>JAGQXH010000234.1 GCA_020436695.1 Lewinella sp.
CTTATGACTCTCCGACTTACGACTAATTACTCTCAATCACCTGCCCATCCTCCCGATACAATTCCATCGGTCCGTCCAATAAAACGGCCAAGACCGTTACCTCCGGGTCCAGTACATCCTCCGGCACATCGATATAACACAGGCCGGGCACACTGCTCCAATACGGTTTTCCAACAATGCGATGTTGCAGTTTAGTACCATTGCCGACTACCCAGATACGGTTGACCTTATTCTTCAGTCCCTTGATCACCAGTGGTCCATTGGGACGATGTGGTACGAACAAGTACAAAATGGTCTTATCCTTCGACAGCGTACTCGGCCCGTAATAATGTCCGAGCGGCATGCCGGAGCGGGTACCGTAGATGGCATCCTGATGTTTCTTCGTCCAGCGTCCCAGTCCTTTTAAGATGGCCTGCTGTTCTTCCGGGATCGTACCGTCCGCTTTAGGGCCGATATCCAGCAATAAATTCCCTCCCATACTGATGCATTCCACAAAAATGCGAATGATCTCATTGAGGCTTTTGTAGGCATGATCGTTGTGCTGATAGCCCCAGGAATCATTCATCGTCATACACAATTCCCAGTAATCCTCTTTCGGACGAACTACCGGTACACCCTGTTCGGGAGTAGCATAATCTCCGTACCCCTGCAAGCGGGAGTTGATGATCACCTTCGGATTCCAATGTAATAGCGAGTCGCGCAGGGCTTTGGCCTTCCATTTTTCGGCCGATTGCTCCCAGTCACCGTCAAACCAATACAGATCCGGACGATAACGGGTGGATAGCTCCCGCAACTGCCCGAAATTGAAGTGCACGAAGCGATCCCATTTTTCCGCATCCTGCTCGTAGCGTTTTTTAGTTCGGGTGAAGTTGGGATAGTTCGGGTCCGACCAATCGAGCAGCGAAAAGTATAAGCCCACCTTCAGATCCTGTTCGCGGGCAGCAGACACAAACGGACCGACCAGATCGCGGCCGGCCGGCGTTTTATCCACTACGTTCAGGTCACTGAGACCGGTATCCCAAAGCGCAACGCCGTCGTGATGTTTGGTAGTGAGTACCGTGTATTTTGCACCGCTTTCCCGGACCAGGCCGGCCCAGGCTTCCGGATCGTAGTGTTCAGCGGTAAAGCCATTGAGCTGTTTCATATAGTCTTCGTAAGACAGATAGCCGTTGTAAAAAGACCAGGACTCATCAATACCGTCCACGGCGTAGATCCCCCAATGGATGAAAATTCCGAGCTTGGCATCTTTGAACCAGGCCATGTGGGCGGCTTTGGCCGCATCTTCACCGGTCTGTGCGAATAAAGGCATGACCCATGCCAGGCTACAAAAAAGTGTGAATAGTGTCTTATACAGCTTGTATTTGTGCATCATCAATCTCTGTTGATTCAATTTTCCAATATAGGGCCTTTTGGATATATTGGAGGCTAAAATCCGGATATGGACAAATTCATCACCAAAGCCACGCTCCTGCTATTCATCATCCTGCATTTAAATGCCTGTACGCCAACCACACCGGAAACGCAGCAACAGGCCATGAAGCTCTGGTATACCCAACCCGCCGACGCCACCCTTCCCGACACCCCTAAGGTCGGCAGGGATGATCTCCACTGGCTGGAAGCCCTGCCTGTAGGCAATGGTGCTTTCGGGGCCATGATCTTCGGCGATGTGCACCAGGAACGCATCCAGCTCGATGAGGAAAGCATGTGGACGGGCAGCCCCGATGATAATGATAATCCGGAAGCATATGGAGCCCTGGATTCCATCCGCCAGCTCTTATTTGCCGGAAAGTTTAAAGAAGCCAGTGAACTGACCCAGAAAACTCAGGTATGTAAAGGTGTAGGCTCGGGTTATGGTAGCGGCGCGGATGATCCATTTGGCTCTTTCCAGACTCTGGGAGATCTCCGGTTGGATTTTGACACAGACGGGGATTATAGTGATTATTACCGGGAACTGGATCTGCAAACGGCCGTAGCCCGGGTGGAATATACCTTGAACGACGTCCGGTACAAGCGGGAGATCTTCTCCAGCCATCCGGATGAAGTGCTGGTGATCCGGTTGACGGCAGATCAGCCTGGTCGGCTCTCCTTCCGGGCTAATCTGGACCGGCCGGAAAGTTATACGACCACCGCCGCGGACGATCAGTTGATCATGAGCGGGCGCCTGTATGACGGTAAAGATGGAGAAAAACTGGCCTACATGACCCGAATGCGGGCCATCAATAAAGGAGGATCGGTAAGCTATGTCGATTCCACGATGACCGTCAGCAATGCGGATGAAGTACTGATACTACTGACGGCTTCCACCAACTACGTATTGAAATATCCCGATTATTCCGGCAGGGATTTCGAAAGACTCAGCCAGGAAGCGCTGGATAAGGCTTCCGCCAAATCCTATGATGACCTGCTGGCCTCCCACCTGAAAGAATATCAACAATATTTCGATCGGGTAGCACTAGGTTTCAATCCGCAGGATACGGTCGCAAATATCCCAACCGATGAACGACTGGCCGCTTACAAAGAACAGCAAAATGATCCCTACCTGGAATCACTAACGTTCCAGTACGGCCGCTATCTGTTGATCTCCTCTTCCCGGCCGGGCACCTTGCCGGCCAACCTGCAAGGCATCTGGTCCAACAAACTACAGTCACCCTGGAACGGCGATTACCATACTGATATTAACATTCAAATGAACTACTGGCTAGCGGATGTCACCAATCTTCCGGAGATCCACCTGCCCTTTTTTGATCTGTTGGAATCACTTGTTGAGCCGGGCACGAATACCGCCCAGATCCACTACCGGGCCAACGGCTGGGTGGTCCATCCCATTACCAATGTATGGGGCTACACCTCTCCGGGAGAAGGCTCTTCCTGGGGAATGCACTCTGCGGCCGGCGGCTGGATGTGCCAGCATATTATGGAGCACTACCGCTTCACGCAGGATAAGGCCTTTCTCGAAAGGATGTTGCCGGTCCTGGAAGAATCAGCCGCTTTTTATCTGGATTGGTTAGTAGTCAACCCCAAAACCGGCAAGCTGGTCTCCGGCCCAGCCGTATCTCCGGAAAACACCTTTCTGGCCCCGGATGGAAGCAAATGTCAGATCAGCATGGGCCCGACCCACGATCAGGAAGTGATCTGGCAACTGTTTACCGATTATCTGGAGGCCTGCGGAGCATTGGGTATAGAAGGACGTTTGAGCCGCCAGGTAGCGGATGCCCGAGAGCAGCTGGCCGCCCCACAGATCGGTTCTGACGGCCGCCTCATGGAATGGCCGGAAGAATGGGAAGAAGTAGAGCCGGGACACCGGCATATCTCCCACATGTATGCCATTCATCCGGGGTCTCAGTATTCCCTACTGCATACTCCGGAGCTCGCAGCAGCGGCCAAGAAATCTCTGGATTACCGCATTGCTCACGGTGGTGGTCATACCGGCTGGAGTGCGGCCTGGCTGATCAGCCAATACGCCCGCCTGCAGGAAGCCGACAATGCCAAGCACAGTCTGGAAACCGTGCTGGCCAAGAGCACTTCTCCTAATTTATTCGGCCAGCATCCGCCTTTCCAGATGGATGCCAACTTCGGCTATACGGCCGGCGTAGCAGAAATGCTGTTGCAAAGTCATACCGAGGTGATCCAATTGCTGCCCGCCCTGCCGGCTGCCTGGAAAAACGGCTGGATCAGGGGCCTGCGTGCCCGCGGAGGTTATACGGTGGATATGGAATGGACGGATGGAAAACTGACTTCCGCTACTATTCAGGCGGATCAGGATGGAAATGCAAAGATCGCGTATGGGGAGCAGGTACAGGAGGTTAGCTTTCGGGAAGGAGAGAGTAAAAAGTTAGCGTTTTAGACGCAAGTACCTAGCTGATGAAGAAAGAATGATCCAATGATTTTTTTGGTACCCCGTTGTATGATCTTACTTTAGATCTATAAGGATTTGGCTAGTTTTGATAAACGCTGAATGAATTGGACAATGCCATCCCGCGCCCTAACCCTAAAGGGAATCCGCCCGCTCAAATAACGAACCTATGGGTGAAAATGAATATTTGGGAATGCATGCAGGGGCAAAACCAGAATTATTCCGGTTTGCAGAAAAGCTTCGTGCTAATATGACCGAAGCAGAACAGATGCTTTGGGAATTTTTGAGATTAAAACCCGAAGGCTTTAAGTTCCGTCGACAGCATCCTTTTGGGCGATATATTTTGGATTTTTATTGCCATAGAGCCAAATTAGCTATTGAGATTGACGGGAAATATCATGAATTACCGGAACAAAAGAAATTGGATGGAATAAGAACAAATGATTTAGTAAGCAGTGGAATCCAGGAGATAAGATTCACAAATGGAGACGTGATCAACCAATTTGAAGAAGTAAAAATCGTTATTCTCAGTCATCTGGCATGATGAGTTCTGCGGGAGAGGTTCCCTTTAGGGCCAGGGCGCGGGATGGCTAGAATTTATAATCTATAAGGAAAAACAAGGTACCTAATACCACTAATTTCATCCAATAGATATTGATTTGAAGTTTACGCGACTAACAGACTTACGACTCTCTGACTTACGACTATTTCCCTCTCATATACTTCCGAAGCATCCCCCTACTCTGTTGTTGGATCTTATTACGGAAAAACGGCATAAAGCCCATCAACTTACCGGGCAGCCCCAAAGCCATGGACGCCCAGCGCCAAAGACTGAAGGTATCTTTTTGATCAAAGATCTTTCCGTCTTTAAACACGAAATGACTGTGGATCTTGTTGTGCACCCGGCGGCCGGTGCGAGAGAAAGGGTATTTCGCTTCCCAGTAGGCAGCACCGTACTCCTCTCCGGCCTGGATGTCGGAATAGGTGATCTCCAGTTGGCCTTTGGCTCTTTCCAGCAGCATGGTCCACATCTGCCCTACTTCCTCGCCTTGAAGTTTGCCGAAAGCCGGATCTTCAAAGGTGGCCTCCGGGTGATAACAGGCCACCATGCCGGCGGCATCTCCGGCCTGAAAGGATTGATACAGTTGCTCGATGAGCTGAGTGTTGGGGTGCTTGTCCATTGTATTTTTTTGGATCTTCCTCAACTTAAACCATTATTTCAAAACAAAAAAGCTTTTATTGGCAATTGTCACCTTTTGCCCTTAATTTTGGTCACACAGTTGCACGCCCTTCTAACACAAAGACGATCAGGTCGACACCTCAAAAAGTATAATTATCTTCCATTTGGATCACTATAAACCCACAAACCAATCCAATCACTATGCGAAAGAATTTTCTATTTCTGTTATTACTCACCGGTAGTGTGCTCTTAGAAGCTCAACCTACAGAATTAATTACCCGCCAGGAACTGCTCGGCCAGCAGCTCGGCAAAGTAGAGAGTGCCAAGTCTACCTTCAGCCAGCAGTGGGATTTCGATATGGATGTCCCCTACCGGGTGCATCTGACCATCGTTGAGACTGACAAGAAAAAAGGCAAAACCGAAACGATGGAATATCGTTTCAACTTGGCCGATCTAGACGAGAACCTGGTCCGGGAAGACACCAAACGAGACCTGAAGTACGTCACTGCCGGTGTAGGTGGCAAGCAAAACATGGTAGAAGTGATGAAAGACGGCGAGCAACAGAATTACGACAGCGAAGTCAGCCTGCTGGTTTCCAACTCGCAGGAAGCAGACGACCTGCGGGAAATGTTGCGTACCGTCATTCCCCTGGCTAAAGAGCTGGACAAGCAACGGCTCAAGATCAACAGCTACGATGAGATGATCAGCTGGCTGAATGAGCACATTACCGATTATTCCATCGCCGGTTCTTCTTTTGGGGCTGCACTGAAAGTCCATGATGAGGATGCGCTTATTTACGATTATACCTTTACCGAAAGTGGTCGGAAAGAACCGACTACAACCGTCTACACTTATAACATGGCCGATCTGGACCCTTATGATGTCAAACTCGATATCCGCGGTAAAGCCATCACGGTAAAAACCGGCACGGAACGGGATCAACGCTTTATCACCATCCGGGAAAACGGGGAGATGAAGAACTATGACGATGAGATCAGTTTCCAAATGGGCGATGTCGAGTCGGCCCGCGATCTGTCGGAAGTTCTCCGGCTGGTGATCCCCGAAGCTAAGGAACGCCGCTCCAAAATGCTGGTGCCCGCACCGGACCTGGCCGCAGCACTGGACGCTTTCCAGGCTGGGCTCACTAATTTTGAGCAGGGAGGAGATAAGTTTGAGCAGCAGTTGGAGAACGGCTGCTTCACAACCTACCGTCTGCAGGAAACCAACAGTAAAAGCGAAAGTACCGAGAACAGCTATGAATTTCACCTCGGCGATCTCACCGCCAATAACCTAGCAATCAAGGTATCCGGGAAAGACCTGTTCGTAGTGGGAGATATCAAGAACGGAGACAACTTTGTTAAGGTCTTCCGCGACGGAGAGCAACGCAATTATGACGATGAAGTGGAGTTCCGTGCCGCCGGTGTGGAAAATGCCAAAACGCTTGCTTTTTTGCTAAAGCAGGTTATAGAAGGCTGCGACGAACAACAGCAGCGATTGATGGCGTTGTCCCGCAAAGGCACGCTGAGCGACTGGCTGGTAGAACAGGTAGACAGCTACAAAGACCCACATGAAGCTGATTATGAGCAACATATTACCATCGATGAAGCCAACTGTTCTCTGGTATTTAACACCATTACGCCTAAGGGCAAGGGGGTGGAAAAAATACGCTACGAAGTATTCCTTAAAGAACTGAACAAGGATGCCCTTGCCCCGCATGTTTCCGGTAAGACGATGTCGGTAGAATTGAAAACCATCCACGATCAGGATCATGTCAAGTCTTACAAAGACGACGAGGTAGAGAAGTATACGGACAGCTTTGAGATCCGTGTACCGGGTATTGTGGAAGCCCGCAGCCTGATCACAGGGCTGAAGGAGCTATTGGAGGGTTGTAAAGAATGATTAGTTGGTGCCGGGTTCTTGGGAGTATCCGAGAACCCGGCACCCAAACCGCGTACCTATTCCAATTTCTTCATCACCTTCTCACTATCTTCCATTAACTGTCGCCACTCTTCTTTGAGGCTGTCCTTTTTCTCCTGGGAGTATTCTTCAGGACTGCTTTCTTCCACTCTTTCCTTGAGCTCCCGGCGTTTTTCTTCCAGACGGGAGATATCGCGTAATAGTTCCGAATCATTCAGATCCTCAGCCTTATCGCGCACTTTATCGAAGAGATTGCCGATCTTATCCAGTGCATCATCGTACTTACCTTCGTCGAACTTATCTTTCTCCGATCTTAGCAGATTGATGCCGGCTTTGCCCAAATCTCCTACTTTTTCAAAGATCTCTCTGGATTGTGCCTTTTCAGCGTCATCTCCGAAGAAGTAGTTGTACACCAAAATACCGACGATCAAAATCAGACCTAATTTGATCAGACTTTTCATAGCATTATGTTTTTATCCACTTGTTTATAGCTTTCTGATACAGCCAACTATACTACTGGAAATTTGGACGTTAGGATCTTGAGATTTATCCAAATTTCCCAAAGTCTCAATGTTTATTTGTCCAATAGTATTATGGCCAACAAAAGAAACAGGATTCTACGAAGATACCCAACAATTTCGATGTTTTCCTTTATTCATGCTACGATGGGTTGATTTTAGGATACCGTCAGTTGTCAGTTACCCAGTAGTCAGTTGTCAGTTAGTCATGCCAGTGCTGAGGATAAATGGTATTGGCCCGGGTTTTAGGAAACTGGGCGCTTCGATCCAGTCGATTTCGCCTTGATCAGCTTAATTTAAGCTTGCTCATCATAAACTGACCACTGACAAACTGACCACTGACCACTCGCATTCACTAATTGCTGTTAATGTAACTCCGGAATTTCTCCTGAAAATCGTGAAAACTCCAGCTCAGGGTAATTTTCGTGACCGTTCCTTCCAGAGAGACATTATCGTTGCCGGAGGAAAAAGTCTGGTTGTGGGTCAAAAATAAATTGAGGTAATCGTTTATCCGATAGCCCAGGGTCGCTCCTACCAGGTTGGCCTTTTGTCCCGGCTGGGTCTTCACTACCGAGCCGCTTTCCTTTGAAATAAAATCAGAGCTGCCGCCATTGATATAGGAATAATCCAGAGAAAGAAAGGCCTCTTTGGTAATATCTTTTGACAGGTGTGTTTCCAGGGTAAAGACGCCGCTTTGAGCTACTTCCTGCCCCTGCAGATCATCATTCCTGCCGATGAAGGTATAGGCGGGAAATATTTCCAGAGCCATCCGTTGCCCGTCTACTGCAGGGCCAATGCGCTGCACGACTGGCATCCCTAACTTGACCTTAAACTGATTGCTGCCGATGTTGACCGGATTGGATGCATCATACTGCCCGGTGGGGAAAGTAGCGGCGGCCTGGAGGTAGACCAGGGTCGGACTTTCATGCCGAACATAATCTTTGATCATCAGCCCCGGCGCCCCGATCAGATTAATGGTATTGGACCAGACGATGTCTCCCAATCCATGTTGGAACAGCGTAGATGAAGAGGTCGCCGGTCCCTGCGGATCGAGGTTAACGGTAGCGGTAATATCCGCAGCGGGTACCACAAGCGTGCTGTAAAAGGTACGTCCGAAGAGCGGCTGGCTCCGGGTGTAGGTCAGCATATACAGATTGTTGTCTACCGTTACACTTGGGTTGACAAAGCTCATGTTGTTGAGCGATGCGTTGGCTTTGCCGGAGATCAAATGGGCACTTACAATGTTCATGTTTTTGGGCAGGGCCCAGTAAACCCTAGCGCCGTCGAGTTGGGCCATCGCCTGTAGACTGATCAGGCTCAATAGGGCTAATAGGAATATATTTTTCATGATGTTTTTATTTGTCAGTTGATTAACTTTTTGAAAAGTCTAGTGGTTATTCCAATTTTTTAGACTTGTTCTTATGATCGATTTCCGGTACGGTCTCTGATCCCCGATCATAATTGGGGTCGTATACAGGAGGTTTCGGAGGCAATAAGTCTTCCAGACCATCAAAGGAGGTACGGTCCGCATGGATGATATTATTGGTAGTTGCAAATTCTTCCCAATGGGCCACCAATTCCATTACCTTTCCCGGGTTTTGCAGGGCCAGGTCAGATCGCTCGCCCGGATCATCGGCAAGATTGTATAACTCCCATTCTCCATTTCCAAATGGAACGGGCATCTGTACAATTTTCCAGTCACCCTTTCTGAGCGCTTTGCCATTCATAAGCTCTACACCAATGTAATCGTCATCCGAGCGGGGAGAACTTACTTGTCCGTTTAATGTAGCCACCCAGGATCTACCCTGCATTTTGTAAGGGGTGGGATCGATGTCGGCCAATTCTAAAAAGGTCGGTGCAATATCCTTTACCTGCATGATGGCTTCGGTATTCAATGTTCCCTGGTTGGTATTATCCGGAGTTACTACGATCAGAGGAGATCGAATGCCTCCTTCGTAAGTGGTTGCTTTGGCTCCTTTAAAAGGTGCTGCCGAAACCTGTGCCCAGGATGGACCATAAGCCGTCCAGGAGCCCTTTCTGCCCCAGTTTTGGTAACCATGCGTATAGGTTTTGGCCATCCAGTTGGCGGCACTGGTGGATGGATATTTCTTGTAGGTGCTCGCCTTGTCACCGGTTTCCGGTCCGTTATCAGAAAAGAAAACGATATAAGTATTTTCTCTTAAATTATTGTCATCCAGATATTTCACCAGCCGTCCGATCTCCATGTCCATATAGTCCAGTACGGCGGCATAGATCTCCATCTTACGGGCAACTACCACTTGTGTCAGCGGTTTGAGGTCATCAAATTTGGGAATGTACCAAAAGCGTTCCCCCATCTGTGTTTTTTCGGAAAGGATACCCATCTCTACCATTCTCTCCAGGCGTTCATCCCGCAGTACATCCCAACCTTTGTCGAATACACCTTCATATTTTCGAAGCCATTTGGCCGGAACGGCTAAAGGATCATGGGGTGCCTGATGAGCTAAATACGCCAGGAATGGTTGACCATCCCCCTTGTTTGATTCGATATATTCGATGATCTTATCGGTATAAGTCGTGGTTGCATAAAACTTTTTGGGAAGTTTCTCCAGGTATTCTCCATCTTCGGTAAAGTGGTTTTTTTCAATTTCTTCCGCCGGCCCTTTGAAATCAAAATAACTTCCGGAACCCGACAGCATGGAGAAACTCCGCTCAAAACCTCTGGCATGAGGCAGGTGTTCTCTTCCCTTTCCAAGGTGCCATTTTCCGGCCATGTAAGTATGGTAGCCGTTTTCTTTCAGTATTTCGGCCATAGTAGGATAGTCCAGGCGCAGGTATCCTTCATAACCGGGAACGCTCATCTGGTTAGATGGTGTCTTTTCGTACATGTTGCCGAGTCCCACCAAATGATTATCGTAGCCGGTTAATAACATAGAGCGAGTGGGAGAGCAAGTGGGTGCAACGTAAAAATTGGTATAGCGTACCCCCTGACGAGCCAGGCGATCCAGATTGGGCGTAAATATTTCTCCTCCGAAGGCACCCATGTCGGAAAAGCCCATATCGTCGGCAACAATTACAATGAAGTTGGGCTTTTGACTATCCGTCGATTGAGCCGAAGCTACAGCCGCTACCAGTAGCAATGTGAGCTGAAGCAGGCTGTATTTGATTACAGATTTCATGATCGTTATTCTTTTTGGTAAATGATGATTTCAAAATTGATAGGATAAAGGTAGGAGCTGTATGAAGGCTGGTCATCTCAGATTTTCCCAACGTGACGCCTCTGTTTCCGAACGGGAATTTTGATGTCGGCACCAAAAAACAGGAGTACGTAATAATATAAATTGAGGATTCAATGCTACATGGCTTCATTGTCCCGACCCTTTGGGTACGGGATGTCGTTGCACTCCATTTCATGGCTGTCATGCCAATGGGACAATGAAAC
>JAGQXH010000235.1 GCA_020436695.1 Lewinella sp.
ATTTCTCGGGATGGAAGACTGCATTCTATACGCTGCGGCATTTGATGCCAATGGCGGTCTGTTTGAACCGCTGTTGTCCGCTGAAGACGCCATTATCTCCGATGAGCTTAATCACGCTTCTATTATTGACGGCATAAGGCTTTGCAAAGCACAGCGTTACCGCTATACGCACAATAACATGGCCGACCTGGAAGCAAAATTAAAAGAGGCACAATCTGCCCGCCGCCGGTTGATCGCTACCGATGGTGCCTTTTCCATGGATGGTACGATTGCTCAGTTGGATAAGATCTGTGACCTGGCCGATCGCTATGATGCCATGGTCATGGTGGATGAATGCCATGCTACCGGCTTTTTGGGTAAAACCGGAAGAGGCACCCACGAATATCGTAACGTAATGGGCCGGATCGATATCATCACCGGCACCTATGGAAAGGCCCTGGGCGGTGCATCCGGTGGTTTTACCGCAGCTCGCCGGGAAATCGTGGAAATGCTGCGGCAAAGATCGCGTCCTTATCTGTTCTCCAATACCGTAGCGCCGGCCATCGTCGGAGCTTCCATTAAGGTAATCGATCTGCTTACGGCCTCTACGAAATTGCGTGATCAGCTGGAAGAAAATACCCGATATTTTCGTGAGGCTATGACAACTGCTGGTTTCGACATTATTCCCGGGGAGCACCCGATCGTACCCATTATGTTGTACGATGCACCACTTTCACAAAAGTTTGCCAACCGCCTGCTGGATGAAGGTATTTACGTGATCGGCTTCTTTTATCCGGTTGTCCCCAAGGGTAAAGCACGTATCCGTGTACAGATGTCGGCAGCACATACCCGTGAGCATCTGGAGCGGGCCGTGGCTGCTTTTACGAAAGTTGGTAAGGAGTTGGGGGTTATTTAGAGGATGCAAAATCCTTTATTTGGGGATGCTGTAGTTGATACATTCCTGTAAAGACAACCTATGAAAAACATAACAGTAATCGGAGCCGGTACCATGGGTAACGGCATAGCTCATCTTTTTGCAATGAAAGGCTATGAAGTTGCCCTTCTGGACGTTTCCGATGAAGCACTGGAGAAAGGTGTAAACACCATTGGTAAGAACCTGGAAAGAATGGTGAAAAAAGAGATCCTCACCGAAGCTGAAATGACATCCAGCCTGGCTAGGATCACTACTTTTACAAAATTGCCGGAGGCCGTAAAAAAGGCAGACCTGGTAGTAGAGGCCGCCACCGAACGGGTAGATCTCAAGCTGGATATTTTTCGCCAGATAGATGAAGCTGCTCCTGCAGGTATCATCCTGGCCTCCAATACGTCCTCGATATCTATTACCCAAATAGCCGCAGCTACCCGCCGGCCGGGTAAAGTGATCGGAATGCACTTCATGAATCCGGTGCCAATAATGAAACTTGTGGAGGTGATACGCGGTTACAGCACAACGGACGAAGTGACCGGGCAGATCATGGAACTTTCCCGTAAGCTGGGTAAAAACCCGGTGGAAGTAAATGACTATCCGGGCTTTGTAGCCAATCGCATACTCATGCCTATGATCAACGAAGCGATCAGTACCTTATTTGAAGGCGTCGCCGGTGTGGAAGAGATCGATACGGTAATGAAACTCGGTATGGCGCATCCCATGGGCCCACTGCAACTTGCGGATTTTATCGGCCTGGATGTCTGCCTGGCCATATTGCGTGTACTGCACGAAGGATTTGGCAATCCGAAATATGCTCCCTGTCCATTGCTGGTAAACATGGTACGAGCAGGCAAACTGGGGGCCAAAACGGGAGAAGGGTTTTATGCCTATACCCCGGGGAGTAAGGAAATTAAAGTCGCTTATCGGTAAATCAGAGATGACATAGATAGCGAGGCCCAGGCTATCCATACCATGTGATCTTATGATCGTCAATGCGGATCAATACCTGTATTTCCCGCTCCCGACCATCTCAATCCCGCTTACGACAAATACCTGGTCTTGCTTTTTACGCAGCCCTACATTTGCGTAAAAGCGTAAGCAAATGACCCGACTGCTTTTATTATTCTGTACATTTTACTCATTATGGCCTTCGACTGTTTTGGCTACTCGGCCATTACCCACTACTACCCAGGCACCTGATCTGGATGGAATATTGGATGAACCGCTGTGGCAATCTGCCTTCGTCTGTACTGACTTCAAAACAATTGAACCCGATTACGGCCTGCCCCCGTCGGAGTTTACTGAACTGTATCTGATCTACGATGATGAGTACCTATATGTAGCGTTTAATTGCCGCGATCGACAACCGCAGCAGATCAAGGCCTCGGTGAGTGGCCGGGATCAAAGTACCGGCGGCGATTGGGTGGCATTTTGCCTGGATGCCTTCAATGATGAAGGTTCTGCCTACTTCTTTGCCACCAACCCTTTCGGTAATCAGAGCGACGGCATGCTGGATTCGAACGCGGAGCCGGATGCCCGGCAGGACTGGTTATGGAAAAGCAGTGGTAAGCTAAATGATGGTGGATACGTGGTGGAAATGGCCATCCCGTTCCGCAGTCTGCGTTTTCCGGCCGGAGATACCTTGACGATGGGTTTTAAGGCCGCCCGCTTCATCAGTCGTCGTTCTGAAGAGGTGGATTTTCCGGAATACCGCCCGGATGGCGGTGCCGCACTGGCTCAGTTCCAAAAGATCAGTCTAAGTGGGATCCGATCCGGACGCACACTGGAAATCCTTCCAGCCGTGACCTGGAACAAAGATATAGGGTTGAACGAAGGTCGTGCAGAATCTTTGCCGGGGAAAACCGAATTTAGCCTCACTACGAAGATCGGCATCAGCTCGGGCCTGACGCTTGATGCAACCTATAATCCGGATTTTTCCCAGGTGGAAACCGATGCCGGGCAGGTAGACATCAATCTGCGGAATGCCCTTCGATATCCGGAGAAAAGACCTTTTTTTCTGGAAGGGCAGGAATTGTACGGATTGGGAGGACACATCAGTGACAGCCCACTCGAAGCACTGGTAAACACCAGGAATATTGTAGACCCGCTGGTTGGTCTGAAATTGTCCGGCCGCATTGGTAAAGACAATATTCTTTCTGCTCTATACGCACTCGACGAATATCCGGGCAACGTGATCGATAGCCTGAATGGCCGGATGATCCATCACAGTTTTATCCGCTTTGGTCGGCGACTCAGAGACGACAATTACCTTGGTGGGATCTATTCCTACCAACAGTTCAACGGCCGGAGTGTGATGCTGGGTGGGGGAGACGGCCAGATCCGATTGAATGCCAGCAGCCAATTGGGATTTCATGCTATCGCTTCCCGGGATAGATCTTCCGGTCAGCTGGCCAACGGTAATGCATTGGGCATCGCTTATGGGTATTCAACGAGAAAATTTGAATTTACCACAGGATTGTATAATGTATCCGAACACTTCCATCCGGGGCTGGGCTATTTAAACCGAAGAGGAATTACCAACCTCATTCTCTCACCGGAGTATTCTTTCTATCCGAAATCAAAGTGGTTACGCCGTATTACTCCTTACTACTGGAGTCGTCATGGATACGACCATCCCAGCCGCTTATGGGAAACCTTTAACGTTTTGGGAGTACACTTTGCTTTACCCCGCCAGTCTTATCTGAACCTGTCTACGTGGTTAGCTAATGAGACTTTTTCCGGACGGCAATTTTCCCGCAATGCCCTTCGTATTCGTTTTGGCACCGAGCCGAGCAATCTGCTGGCAATAGGGGGCAGCTGGTTATCCGGTAAAATGATCTATTATGATCAGGAAGCGCCTTATCAGGGCGTTGGACATAATCTGGAATTGCAGCTGACTCTCCGGCCCGGCAACAACTTGAATTTCACAACCACCCTGGTTCAATCCAGCCTGAAACGACCGGGTGCGCAGGAATGGGTATACCAGTACACGATCTGGCGCAACCGCATGGTATACCAGTTCAACGACAAGCTATTTCTGCGTAATATCCTGGAATATAACGTCTTCTACCAGAAACTTGCCTGGAATGTTTTACTTTCGTTTACGTACGTTCCCGGCACGGTGGTCCATATCGGCTACGGCAGTGGATTTGAGCGGATTGATTGGAATGATCAGACAGGTAGTTATTTTCCGGCAGATGATTTCATGAGAACGGAACAACATTTTTTCTTTAAAGCCTCTTATCTATGGCGAAAATAAACCGGAATGAAATGGAATAAATACATTGGATTCCCTTTGGTGTTTCTCTTGTTCACCTTATTCCTGGTGATGGACCTTGGAGTAGTGATCACCGATGATCTCTCCAATCGAGACCACCCGAACTGGCTTAATGAGATCATCAATGAATCCACAGGGGTGTATTTACTCATTCCGTTGGTTTACCTGTTGTTCTATTTCTTCAGCCGGTTTCCACTGAATGATAAGAACTGGAAAAGACGATTGCCACTTTATTTGTTGGTCCAACTGGCTTTCGGGCTGAGCCATACTGCACTGATGTGCCTAATAAGAATACCGTTTTACTGGTTATTCGATATGGGAAATTATCTGGAACAGTATGGTTTGTTACAGTTTAAGATACCCATGGAATTTTTCAAGCAGACCCTGTTCTACTGGGTTATGGTGGGGGCCTACCAATTACTGCAGCAGTGGCAGGAAAAACAGATACAACAATTGAAGGCTTCCGAATTGGAAAGGCAACTTTCCAAAGCCCGGCTGATGACCCTGCAAATGCAGCTCAATCCTCATTTTCTGTTTAACACATTAAATCTGGTCTCTTCAGCGATGTACGAAAAGCCCGAAGTGGCTGATAAGATCCTGGCCGATCTGGGTGAAATGCTGCGTATTGCACTTGCGCTTCAGGATCGGCAAGAGCATAGTTTGGAAGATGAACTCGCTTTGCTGGACCGGTATATCCGGATCATGAAAATGCGCTTTGAAGATCGCCTGCAGGTCGATCTGGAGATCAGTGCACCTGTTCGCCCGGCTATCATTCCGGTGTTTTTATTGCAGCCGTTGTTGGAAAATGCGATCAAATACAGTGTGGAAAGTACGGGGGCTGCCAGTGTTTGGCTGACCGCCAGGAAAAATGGCACCCTTCTCCAGATCACCTGTGCCGATAGCGGTCCAGGTATTAACCACCATCTGCCGTCTGCGAATGGAAATGGTATCGCCCTGAACAACACCTTGCAACGGCTGGAGGAAAGGTTTGGCAATAATTATCTGTTTTCCATGGTTCAAAATAACGGGAAAGGTACATTAGTCACCCTGGAAATCCCCTTTGCAACAACATGAAAAGCAAAGGCCTGCAATTATTGATCGTTGACGATGAAGTAGCTGCGCGCAGTAAGATCCAGCGCTATCTGAACAATGTGCGGGAAACCTTTACGTTGGCCCGGGAAGCGGCAAACGTCGATGACGCTTTTGCCATATTGCAGGAGCAGGATACCGATCTTATTTTTCTGGATATTCAAATGCCGGGCCAAAATGGTTTTGATCTCATCAGGTTGGTAGGAGTAGAGCGGATGCCCCCGGTGATCTTCGTTACCGCTTACGATCAATACGCCCTTCGTGCTTTTGAAGTCCAGGCAGTAGACTACCTGCTCAAGCCATTTGATGAAGAGCGATTCCGAACTGCCTATTTTCGCGCAGTCTCCCAAATGCACCGCGAGAAGGACTGGCCGCAATTATTTAAGAAACTACTAGCCGATCGGCAGGAAAAACCGACTTACCTGCAAAGATTGACGGTTAATATCGGCTCACGATTTTTCCTTTTGCAGGTTGAAGAAATAGAGGTTTTTACCGCTGAGGACAAATATGTACGCATTCATGCCGCTGGTAAACAATATCTTATCCGCGAAACGCTCAGTCAATTGGAACAGCAACTCGACCCCGCCCATTTCGCGCGTATACACCGCTCCTGCCTGGTCAATTTGAACGCTGTTGCGCAAATGACCCATCGTTCCCATGGAGATTATTTGTTGCAAATGAATAATGGCATGGAGGTGATCATGAGTCGCCGGTATCGGGAGAATGTGTTTGGGGGGAAGTAGTTGGTATAGCTACAGCTTATGAAAATCGATCTCCTCGCCAGATATGCTCTATTCGTAAAGCCAGTTTAGAAAACAGCCAGATCCCGGTTACATCACAGGCCATATCCCACCATTCAAATGTTCGGGAAGACAGAGCGATCTGTGTGAATTCTTCCAGTATGGCAAAAGTGCCAACCAGTAGCGATCCCAATAGTATTCGAAAGGAGGTGATTCTGATCCATCGGTTATTAAAGGCAAGATTTACCAGGAAAGCGAGTGTGCCATAAAGCAGAAAATGTCCGGCTTTGTCACCGTATTTGATATGGCGCAATGTTTTAACCAGTTCACTACTCTGATTCAGATCCGCCCGGATGATGATCCAGCAGATAAAGAGGAAAAAAAGTAGTGCTGTGCTGGTCGTCAAGATACGCCGGCGCATTTGTTTAGTTGGTAGTAAGTTCATCACTATTTGTTTTCAGTCATTTGGTACCAGTTCACGTCACGAGTGAAATACATGGTTGCTGCGAGAATGAGGGTTAGCCCAGTACTGCCCATCAACAATGCGTACTCAGTTAGTTGCAGATTGACAAATAAAAAGGCATAAAGTGCAATTAGAGTAAAGCAAAGGATTAGTGAGAGTCTTCGGACCTTGAATAGCTTGATAGAATATAGGGCGATCATGCTAATTACCGCCACTGTGGATATCATGTATGCAACATTGAAATGAAGATGCTCGGAGATCGACAAGAGTAAAACAAAAAACAGGCAGAGGGCCAATCCCACGAGGGTATACTGCAAAGGATGGATCTTCCGCTTGTAAAGTATCTCAACCAAAAAGAAAATCAAAAAAGTTAGGACAATTGTCATGATCGCATATTTGACAGATCGCATCGTTTTTTGATAATCATCCAGTGGTAACAACAGATTGACGCCGAATGCAGATTCCTTCATACTGGCCGGAATGTTAGGACCACGCCAAGACTGAGGAAAATTCCTGTTCAATTGTAATATCTTCCAGCTTGCTACAAATCCATCTTCACTTATCTCCCGCCCGTCGGGCAAAAAACTGCCGTTGAAACTAGGAGAATCCCAATTGGATGCCAACTGTACAGTAGTGGTTGCACCTGTTGGCACGAAGTCTAGGTGTTGACTACCCTGTAAATTCAGGGAGAACCCAAAATTCACAATACTGCCTACCATTTCATCTAAAACTGGTATCTGAAAGGTTACACCCGAGGGAATTCCGGCTAGATTTGAACCCGGTTGGGCCGGAAAAGATCGATTATTCATGCTCAAAGTGATCTTATCCTGGATACCCCGGAGGTCGGAAATGCCGAGCGTGATAAAAGCCTGGTCGAACTTTATTTCCTGAACATTATCTCCGGCTGCGTTCAGATCGAGTGCAAAACTTCCACTAAACTCTAGCCGGGAAGTATAGACCACTACTTCATAAATGCCCCTTCTCAACTTTTGAGGCTCTAGTGTGCCGGCAATAGCATAATCTTCCGGTAAAATGTGGATCAACTCCGTAATTTCTGTGGGTTCGGTAGTTTCCTGACTTTGGTAAACGACTGGGATACTCAAGATCGGGCCATTGATCAATTGCTCTTCCGCCCATTTTGCATGAACTTCCTTAATGGCTTCCTGACTTATAGTCTCTCTTTCCGAAATGATGTTGCTAAGCATTGAAAACGGGATCAGCAGCAGCAATATTAGGCCAATGATAATAATACCTTTGCTCATAATCGAATTTGCCATTAATGTAGTCATCCCGCTATCGGATGAAGTGTGTTTTTGCATATCGTTATTTTTAGAGAACTTTGAATTTTAAAGTTAATATAATGATGAATCCGAGAACTTTGAAATTCAAAGTAATATTTTTTATGTGAGATATGCAAGTGAATAGCTTTAAAAAATCTGGATTGTGTGAATTGATGTGGAGCTCTCCTGATCGCTTGGTCGAGACAAGACTTCTAAAACAAACTGTTCGGGAACCTGGTACCAGCCAACGACTCAATAATCCGTTTTAAACCGATCGATCGATCGCCGTTCTTTCTTGGTGGGGCGACCGGCACCCTTTTCCCTTTTTTCGGCTGCACCTTTTCCGACATACCAATCGTTGTATTTGTTTAGTTCCTCCTCAGGCGTGAGGTCTTCATAGCAGGTTTGTGCCAGGGGGGCCGCAACCCGCTTCTGGATCAGGTCCAGTACTTTGAATTGAAGATTAAAGCCGTTTTTATGAACCTGCACGATCTCATCGCGTTGGAGCAAATAAGACGGCTTAATATTTACGCCGGCAATTTTGACTTTTCCACTTTTGCAGGCATCAGTAGCCAGTGTACGGGATTTAAAGATGCGCACACTCCACAACCATTTATCGATCCTTACTTTATCTAACATCGGTTACATTTCTCCGTCACTTAATCCTTTTCCAGCGGCGGGTATTCCATATTCAGGCTTTCCAGCCGCTCGACAATAGTTTTGGCAACAACGTAATTGCGGTACCAGCGTTTATCCACCGGTACGATCGTCCAGGGAATGGTACTGCGATTGATCACGTCTTCATAACAACGCATATATTCGTCCCAGTGTTCCCGTTCTTTCCAATCAGCTTCGTTGTGTTTCCAGTTTTTTTCACGTTCATCAATGCGTTCCTGCAACTCGATCGCCTGTTGTTCATAGCTCAGGTGAAGATAGAATTTGAGCACCTGCGTGTTGTTATCGAACTGCAATAATTCCTCAAACGCATTGATCGCCTGAATGCGTTTGTCAACATGCTTTTCCGTGATCCATTGATGTACCCGTTGAATGAGCACATCCTCATAATGAGATCGATTGAAGATCCTTATCTCTCCGTCTCTTGGCACCTGTTGGTGTACGCGCCAGAGAAAGTCGTGAGCAAATTCTTCATCGGTAGGTTTTTTGAAGGAATAGACATCAACTCCATCGAAAGTACACTCCTTAAAGACATTGCGCACAGCGCCGTCCTTACCACTGGCATCCATGCCCTGGAAGACGACCAGCACGGAATGTTTTTGCTCGGCATGCAGTAGATACTGAAGTTCACCTAGACGATCAACCAATTTATCGGTTTCTTTTTCAATCTCTTTGCGATCCACTCCCTCGGGTGGATTGGTGGAAATTTCGGAAAGCTTGATCATAATTTGTTTAGGTTCCGGGTGCTGGGTTTTGGGTACTTGGCCACCAAGTACCCAAAACCCAATACCCAATCATTATACTTTCATCTTACTTCTCTTCACCAGAAACGACTGCAGGATAGGCCGTACGCCGCGATTGATATCGGCCTCCACAAAATCGATCTTATATTGCAGGCATTTGACCTGAAGTTCCTGGATGAATTTGGTCATTTCTGATACGTAGTGCTCTTTCACCTGGTTGGGTTGCAGACGCACCCGTTCGCCGGATTCCATATCGATAAAGATATACGGACGGTTATCGAACTCGAAATCTATTTCTTTGGATTTATCAACCACATGGAACAGGATCACCTCGTGTTTATTGTGTTTGAGGTGTTGCAGCGCAGAAAACAGGGTCTCAATATCTTCTGCGTGCTCAAACATATCGCTGAAGATAACCACCATCGAACGTTTGTGGATGCTGTCCGCGATCTGGTGCAGCGCTTTCGCAGCAGCGGTAGTTTTATTGCGTTCCGGATTATCGATCAACTTTTGCAGATAGGTTAACAGCAGGCGATAATGTGAGGTGTTGCTTTTGCAGCGGGTGTGTTGATTAACCTCTTCGTCGAAGATGCTGAGCCCGAAAGCATCGCGTTGTTTCATCAGCAGGTTCATCAGGGAAGCTGCTGCGATGGAAGAGAAACGCAATTTATTGATATAGGCATATTTCTCTTTACCGCTTTGCTCCGGGAAATACATGGAGGAAGAGGCATCGATGACGATCTGACAGCGCAGGTTCGTTTCCTCTTCGAATTTCTTGACAAAAAGCTTATCTGAGCGGGCAAATACTTTCCAGTCGATATCGCGCGTAGGCTCCCCTTGATTGTAGAGGCGATGTTCGGCAAATTCTACCGAGAAACCGTGAAACGGACTTTTGTGTAAGCCGATAATAAATCCTTCTACTACCTGCCGGGCGAGCAGTTCCAGATTGCCGAGGTCTCTAACTTCCAGATTGTCTAGTAGGTTCATGGTTCATCTTTAGTCGTACACTTATCAGTTTATAGTCTATAAGGCAATATTCGAATAGCTGATAAAGCATAGAAGTTTTTGTCGAAGAAGTCTTAGAGTCGAGGCAGTAAGATATCACATTCTCCCCTTTTATAACGCACTCCACATCCGAACGTTTCAATAATATTCATCAATTCATGCTCTCGATCTCATTAGCCCACAAAACAAAAAGCCTCTGCACGGTGAAGAACAGAGGCTCTAAAATATTAAAAATATCTTATTGAATCAGTACGGCTTCGATTTTGTTGGCCAGCGCCTGTTTGCTGGTAGTACCGATTTGCTTATCCACCACTTCACCGTTTTTCAATATAAGGATAGTGGGAATACTACGGATACCGTACCTCATGGAAATTTGCGGATTATCGTCAACGTTAACTTTCCCGATCAATGCTTTTCCGTCATATTCTTTGGAAAGTTCCTCGATTATTGGACTGATCATGCGGCACGGACCGCACCACTCGGCCCAAAAATCCACCACGGTTACTTTATCTTCTTCCAGTGCAGTTGATTTGAAGTTATCATCAGTGAATTCGAATGCCATTTTCTGCAATTTTTATGTTTAAGAATATAGACCTTTTCTACAACAGTAAATCAGGTGAATAAGTTGCAAAGATAAATATTACGCTTGATTCCAGTGTCGGAATGAGGACATAATAAGCTCGGAAGAGCGTC
>JAGQXH010000236.1 GCA_020436695.1 Lewinella sp.
TCTGAAAGCGGTCCTCTACCCCATAAGCCTGAACGATCTCGCGTGCCCGCTGTTTGGCTTTATCCAGCAAGGGCACATCCTCACTCAGCGCGCTCATGCTGAAAGAGTTGTCTACGAAGATACTGACCGCCTTACGGCCGGCTTTCACTTCACTATCCTGAGGAATGAAAGGTTGTACAAAAGCCAGTATCAGAAATGCCAGTGCCAGCACACGCGCCAGCAATACCAAAAGATTGCGCAATTTGGAACGGGCGCTGGTATCCTCCTTTACTTCTCTAAGAAAACGGACATTGGTGAAATAGACCTTGCGAAAGCGGCGAAAGTAAAACAGGTGAATGATCACGGGAATGGCCAGCAAAGCTAAAGCCCAAAGAAATGTCGGAAATAAAAATTGCATATTCGTCTGTGCTCAGTCTACACGATTATTAAACCGGTTGTATGGATGGAGAAACGTATTTAGGAGTTCAATGTTGCGGATAACCAGCCAAAGGTAATACTTATCTGTTTACATTTACAATGTCTTTTCGGTTCAATGACGGTAAATTTGCAGTCGGCAGACAATTGTCGGTAGTCGCCGGTTTCTCACCGGACTATCGGCTGACAAACAAATGACTTACGACTGACAGACTTACGACTCACGACTAACATGTACAAAGTAAAAGAGATCTACTACACGCTACAGGGAGAAGGAGCCCATACCGGACGTCCGGCGGTATTCTGCCGGTTTACGGGCTGCAACCTGTGGAGCGGGCGGGAAGAAGACCGTCATAAGGCTATTTGTCAGTTCTGCGATACAGATTTCGTGGGTACGGATGGTGAACTGGGGGGGCGTTATACCGCCACCGCATTAGCGGAACGGGTATTGTCATGTTGGCCGGACGGTAAAGGCGGTCGACCTTACGTTGTATGTACCGGTGGAGAACCGTTGCTACAGGTAGACACTCCGCTGATCGAAGCCTTCCACCAGGCCGGACTGGAAATAGGAATAGAGACCAACGGCACGATATTACCGCCGGAGGGTCTGGACTGGATCTGCGTTAGCCCTAAAGCCGGTAGTGAATTAAAACTTACCTACGGCAATGAGATCAAACTGGTGTTCCCCCAACCGGGAGCAGAACCGGAATTGTATACTGATATGGATTTTGAAAACTTTTTTCTCCAGCCTATGGACGGTGCTAATGGTGCAGGCAATACCCGTCTTACCCTCGAATATTGCCTGCAGCATCCACAGTGGCGACTGAGCTTACAGACGCATAAGCTGCTGAATATTCCTTAAGGAGTTGTGTAGAACATCTTTTCCTAAAGATGAAAGAAAAATAATGTTGGGTTTGCCTTAGCGCAGCCCCTCTGACTCCCCTTGGGGAGAACCACCCACACTTTCAATCTCAACATTATTTTTCATCAAAATCGCAGGTTGGTATTTTTACACAACCCCTAATAATTAGAATCAAAGAACTGCTTGTACCCATCCACTGAACGGGCGCGGATGATCTGCCGATAGTTATTCTGAGAAATGGGCATCAACTCAAAACGGATGGTACCATCCGTAATGAATTCTGACTTGTTCTTCTGTACCCCTTCATAGTAACGCATCACGGCATTCTTATCTTTCCAGCGACGCAGCACGATCACCGGCGTTTTATTTTCCTTACCGACGTAAATGCTGGCCGGACGGATCTTATCGAGTTTGTGGTACTTTTCGTTGTAATCCGAGATCTCATTGCGTAGCTGGTTCACATTTTCCTGCCCCTCCGGGAAAACGATCATGATATAGTGCAGTTCGTTCTCATTGTATGTGAAAGCCGAACTGGCCTCTTCCGCATCACCAGGCAGACGAGCGCCGGCTACACCCAAAGCCCGCAGGATCTCCTTGGCCCGCTTCTGCTCATCACTGTCGGGATAGGTCGCTACTACCCGTTGCAGGTCTTTTACATAAGCATCTTTCCCCTGTAATTTACCGGAGCACATGGCCATCAGTAGGGCATATTTGGGTTTGAGTGGATGTTGACCAACCAGTTTTTTCAGGGCTTCCTGGCTAAGATCATAAGCCTCCTGGTACTGCCCGCTGGAAAACTTGTTGTATACCTGATCGTAAGCCAGATTCAGTTTACGCTCTTCGTTCAGGTATTGGGAGGCGTAGTTCGGATCTTTCAGCAGCTTGGCGTAGTTAGAGTTAGGGAATTTCTCAATGATCTTCTTAAAGTACTCATCGGCCTTAGCCTGATTGTTCAGGTCTTTGTAAGACAGATAGAGTACATACCAGGAATCCAACTCGTAATTGCTGCCCGGATAACGCTCGTTCAAGCGCTCCAGAATATCAACCGTCCGCGTGTGATTCTCCAGACGTTCCCGGTAGAGTGTTCCGAGTTTATACATAGCCTCCCGGATCTGGCTGTGCGCCTTTTCTACTTCAGCTTCCGTTTTGGGGAAATCTCCGAGGTATTCACTTACATTATTAGGATCGATCGTAGGCACGGTAGTTTCCTCTATGGCTACGTCCTGATCGGTACCGAAGGAAGAGGTCCGGTTAGAGCGGCGCCAGTCATCTTCCAGCGGGCGGTTGCCCCACTTGCGTTCAAAGGCCCGTTTACCGCTTTTCAGCGCCCGGTCATTGTAGGCAAAGAAACTGGATTCTTTCTTCAGCGCGCCCCGGTTGGAAACCGCAGTACTGCGGGTACTGGTACGCCCAGCGTTACTGGCCGTGGCCTGCTCGGCAGCCAGGCGGGCCTTCAATTTGGCCTCATCCTGTTCTTTTTTGATCTGGGAAGCCATCGCCAGTCGGTCTTCTTCACTCATCTGACTGATGCGCAACATACTATCCTGCAGGATGATGGTTTGCAGGTTGGTAGCGATATCGGTCAGATTATTTGCGTATTTTTTAACCTCCTGATAGCGATCATCCGTAGCCGGCATCACCTGCAGGGTGCTATCGAAATAAGCTTTGGCATCGATATAGGTCTCTTCCTGATAGAACAGGCGTCCCAGCCGGTAGTAGGCCTCCGCGCGCTGGTTGCTGTTGCGGGAGCCGGAGTTCAGTGATTTCTGGAAATAGGCAATGGCTTCCGCTCTGTTTCCCGATTCCAGTGCGATCTCACCCAGCGCGTAGTAGATCTGATCGGCATACTCGGCATTTTTAGGGTCTTTCAGCATTTTCTCCAGATTCCGCCTGGCATCCTCGCCGGACCCCTGACCGCTGCGCCACTGATTTTGGGCCATATTCAGCCGGGCACTGAACTCCAGCTCGTAGATATTGCTCAACTTCAGTACCTGATCGAAAGTGTTGTAAGCCGCTTCTCCCTGCCCCATACGCTGGTGCAATTGTGCCTTGATATAGGCAAAGCGGGCACGGATATTCCGGTCAAGTCCGCTGTCGATGGCCTGCTCCAGATAAGTGATGGCCTGCGGATAATCTTTGCGCTTAATGAAGTAATAAGCTTGTACTCCGGCCAGCTCATCCCGTACATCATTGAAGGTGTTCGGATCTCTTTCCAGCTGGTTCAACAAACGCAGGGCGTTGTCGTAGTTATCGCGCTCGATCAGTGTTTTGGCCAGCCAAAGCACTCCCTCCTGATAAGCCGGACGATGCTTCATGAAATAGTTGGGCGGGTCCGGGTCCACTATCGGGGTGGAGCTATCGGACAGACGGATCGTGGTAGGCGCGGCCGGTTCCGTTTCGGCAGCGGGTGTGCTCTCCGGTTCCGGGGCTGGTGTTTCCGCTTCAGCGGTTACCGGTTTTTCATCTTCTGCTTTGGGCGTACGCTTTGGCGCAGATTTCTTCTTGCCACCTTTTTTATTGCTTCGCTTTTTATCCTGCTTACGTTTTTTCTTGAGTTCCCGGTTGTATTTCTTACGGGCTTTCTCCGCGGCACGTCCGCTCAGTACTTCTTTATTATCCTCTTTATCCTTACCACTTACTTTCTTTCCGCTGCTGCTTTTGCCACTCTTGCCTTTTTTAGACTTCTCCAGCTTTTTCTCCAGCTTGGCCATTTTGGCCGGACTGAATTCTTCCGTCATATACCGCAGGGTCTCCTCCGCTGATTCGTAGTCCTTTTTGAGGAATTGCGCTTTACCCACCAGCAGATAACAGTCATCGGTCCAGTTGCTTTCCCGGTGCAGGTTCACCACCACACTCACTTTTTTGATCGCTTCATCCAGATCGCTGGCCACGGCCTGTTGATTGTCAGTAGCGATGTATTCGTACATCGGCAACATCTGGTTATAGTTATCCTGATGTTGCTGCTCCAACGTTAGAAAGCTGAGAGTCATCAACTCATCAGCATTGAAATAGCCATTGTAATGAGCGGTGGTGTTATGCCAAAGCTTACCCATCATCGACAGGTCCCCTCTCCTTTTCTGAGTGGTACACGCCCCCAATACAAAGATCAGAGCGGTAACACAGGCCAACTTTAGAAAGCGTCTTAAACCAAAATACATACCGAAAGCGTTAAAGTATCTCATAATACGGGTGATCCATCGATCAATGCTACGGATTACCCGCTTTTGTGTTTATTTTTGCGTGTAATTAAAACTCCAAGAGGGCAAAATTATTTTATTCCGAGCGATAATTAAAAGGTATGTCTGAGGAAATCCAAAACAAGGGGGGAAAGTGGCAACAAATTCGCGAACGCCTGTCCAATACGTACCGCTTGGTCGTGATGCACGATGAAACGTTTGAGGAAGTAGGTTCCACCCGGCTCAGTTTGCTTAATATTTACGTCATTTTAGCCAGCATCCTCGTGGTGATGGCCATATCAGTCTGGTTACTGATCGCTTTCACTCCTTTAAAACAGTATATGCCGGGCTACGGTGACGTCATGCAGGATAAGGAGATCCGTGATCTCTCCCGTCAGGTGGAAGACATGGAAAAACAACTGGCCACGCAACGGGCGTATTCCGAGAACTTCCGCCGTATTCTGGTCGGCGACGTAGTCACTGAGGATGATGTGCCCAAGGTGGACCCTGAAATGATGGAAAGTGTACCCACCGGATCCGGAGACGAATCCGGAGACGGCATCAGTTTGTCGGAGGAAGAAATGGAATTGCGCAACGAACTCATTCTGGAGGAAGTAGGCATTAAGGCGCAGGAACCCCGAACGACCAATATGTCCCCCAAGGATACACCACTGGAACGCCTGTTTTTCTCTCCTCCGGTATCCGGCGAGATCAGTGCTGGTTTTATGCCGGATAAAGAGCACTTCGGTGTGGATGTACTTGCTCCGAAGAACACTGCCATCAAGGCCGTTATGGATGGTTACGTTTTCCTGTCAGACTGGACCCTCGAGACCGGAAATACCATCGGCATCCAGCACAGCAGCAATCTCATCACTTTTTATAAGCACAATTCCGTCTTACTCAAGAAAGTAGGCAGCATGGTCAAAGCCGGAGAAGCGGTGGCAATAATCGGCAATACCGGCACCATGTCCAATGGGCCGCACCTTCATTTTGAGCTCTGGTATAAGGGGAAACCCATTGATCCGACCGAGTATATCGATTTCTGAGCAGCTTCTTAATTTTTTGTAAAATATCCGCAAAAGCGCCGTCCGTTTGCGGCGCTAGTTGTATTTTTGTCCCTCCATTGGATTTTTTTATATAAGAAATGTAAGTTTCATGGCTAACGAGAACCATCAGTTGCATGCGGCCTTCAACGAGAAAGGAGAAACGATCAGCCCGGTATTGCCGGATACGGTCAAGAACTTTCTGATCGACATTGACGGCACTATTTGTGACGATATTCCCAATGAAGAACCGGAGCGGATGGGCACTACGCTGCCGTATCCCGATGCCTTGAAGATTCTCAACAAATGGTATGACGAAGGGCACGTGATCACTTTTTTCACATCCAGAACCGAGGAGCATCGCGAGATCACCGAAGAATGGCTGAAAAAACACAACTTCAAATACCACGGCCTGTTGATGAACAAGCCTCGCGGCGGCAATTATCACTGGATTGATAACCATATCGTCAAAGCGACCCGCTTCAAGGGGAAGTTCACTGACCTCGTAGTGGCAACGCACGAGATCGAGGTCTTCAAGGACTAATTCTTCCAAATTGCCCATACCAGGTCCGCCCTCTTCGGCGTACCTTAACCATAAAACCAAAGCCCTTAAATATGTCTTTTGATGTGTTTAAGGGCTTTTTACTTTTTACACTTCTCGTTTTGAGACCGTTTTAAGACCCTCTCTTACCATACAGATCCAGTAAGGCTTCCCGGAGTTTGGGGAACTCGAAGGAAAATCCGGCACCGGCCAGTTTTTCAGCGGATGCCCGGGTGCTATCGAGGAGAGCGTGCGACATTTCTCCCAGCGCCAGCTTAAGAACAAAAGCAGGCGCCGGCAACATGACCACCGGTTTGTTTCTCGCTTCCGCTACACTGTCGATAAAATCCCGGTTGCGTTCCGGGTTGGGTCCTACCCCATTGTAAATACCGGCCATTTTATCCTGCTCGATGGCGTAGATGAACACCCGGCAAAGATCATTGATATGTATCCAGGGCATCCACTGCCGGCCATTTCCAAAATAAACACCCGCAAAAAAGTTAACGGGCATGGTCATTTTCGGCAGTGCACCTCCCTCAGTGGTTAAAACGATCCCGATCCTGATAATGACATTGCGCAGGTCCGGACCGCTCACTGCGGCTGCGGCCTTTTCCCAGGCGATACAGGATGCTGATAAAAAGCCGTCACCCGGAGGATCGGTTTCGGAAAGTATCTGATCGTCCCGATCGCCATAATAACCGGCCGCAGATGCCGATATATAGGCACGGGGAGCATTAGTGGTACTTTGGATGGCACGCTGCAGCAATTGAGTGGTTTCTACCCGGCTGTCGATGATCAACTGTTTTCGCTTATCAGTCCAGCGCTTATCGGCAATGCCGGCACCAGCCAGATTCACGACATAATCCGCCCCTTCCACTGCGCTCTGATCGATATAACCTTTTTTAGTATCCCAGGCAAAAGTTCGATAAGGATCATCCTTACCGGGTGACCGGCTCAGATGCCATACGGTATATCCCTTTTCGGTGAGCAGTTGACTAAGGCGGCTACCGACCAATCCGCTACCGCCTCCAATAAGTACTGTGGCCATGTCTTGCGATATTTATTGCTTGTTGCCAGTAAAACAATGAAAAAAGGAAAGTGTTCCGCGGTGGTTTGTTCAACTCCTAAGCCGTGCCCCCCTATTGCTTTTCAGCACCGACAACACTAACTGATAATTGGCACCCTGATTCAATACCCTTTGCTCCAGAGGGCCAGGATCAGTATGGCGTCGGCAGTACCGTCCATAGTGGGCTCGTTGGTGGAATAATCTCCAAGGTCATCGTGGTAGACAACATGTGCATTCTGAAATGCCGCAAATTCATCCGCCTCGTTCAGGGTCAGGCCAAGAAGATGATCATGGATACTGCGGTAGATCGGGCCGTCCACTAATCCACCCGCCGGAGTTTGCTGCAACAAGGCGCGGGGAGGCAGGTGGACATCCTCAGGGCTTTCTCCATTTTCCGGAATGCCGGTGAACATGCCAGTGCCCCAGGGATTGCGTCCGAAAAGCCAGTCCCGGTGCAACAACATCACTTTGTGATACTGCCGGTCGCCGGTCATTTTTTCATAAAGCGTTACCTGTGTAACGAAATTGACCAGCAGGTTATTGGAGCACCAGAGGAAGGGAACTCCAATCCGGAAGGCATTGGTTTCGGCCCGGGTCAGTATTTTTTCGATATTAGCGCGATACCATCCGGCCAATTGTTTTTTTAAAGCCTCCGGAGCCATCGGATACAAAGCGTAGTGCCCCACGTTCATAAAGGGATATTTCTGGTAATGGGCCATGGAATCACGAGCCATCCAGCCTTCCTCCCTGATCAGGCCGGCGTAGCGAACGGCATCTTCGAGATAGGAAGTGTTCAGCGTGAGTTTGTACAACTCAGCTGCGCCCCATTCCATATCATCGGCCCAGGTATCTTCATTGTAGCGGTAAGGAACCCCGAAGGAATTGCCCTGTTGGTACCCCTCCTGCTTCTGCCCCATCTGGTAGAGTTCTTCGGCAGCCCGGTAACATTTTTGGGCAAAGGAACCATCCAGATAAGCCCAGATCCGTGCGCCCATGGCCAGCGCGGCAGCAGATCGGCCGGCCAGATTGGCAATACCGGTAGCTTCGCTTTTCCACTTGCCCAGCCCCTGGGGCGTGCCGGTGGCGAAATAGGCAGCCCGGTAGGAATTCGGTCCCCAGCCATAGTCGGCATTATCCCGATGCGGATATTTGAATCCCCGATGATCGCGATCATCGGCTATCTGGTGGATCAGCCAATCCGCTTTGGGATGCAATTTGAGTATCCACTCCAGCCCCCAGCGGGCTTCATCCAATACGTCCGGGATGCCGTTGGGTTGCGGATGTCCGTATTGATCTACCCGGTCCGCAAAGCGATCAGGGGCCAGTTCGTAAGCCAGCAGCATGCGGGCTGTAGCATTGGAGCCGGTGATGAGATATTTCAGCTGATCGCCGGCATCATGCCAGCCTCCGGTGAAGTCATAGAAGGTGGAATCCGGCACCGGAGCATAAAAGATCCGGCCGTCTCCCTGGTGGCATACTTCCCCAAAATAAGGATTGTAACCGCAGCGCTGCTGACGCATAAAGGCCAGCAGATCTTCCTGGTAATTTCCGTATACCTGTGGGTCGATGAGTACTTTGGATGAACGCTTTCCTCCGGCTTCGATGACATAAGTGCCGGCTTCCCGCACATCCGTAAAATCAAACTCATACTGGTATTTGAACTGCCCCCAGCTTTGGCCGGCGGCCATCGCCAATTTCTTTTCCAGTATCGTTTTTCCGGTGCCTGGATCAATAAGCCCAGCTTTTCCGCGAAGCGGCTGATCCGACATGATCAGTGCGATCTTGGTATCACCGGGGAAATAGCCGACCAGGTTGACCCGGAAATGGATCTCCTGCGCCTGCAACTGAATGGAGCAAAGCAGAACAAGAAAGAAAATTCGGAGCATGATATTGTAGATAATTAGGTGCTGGGTTCTTGGTGCTAGGTGGGGCATCTTAAATACAAAAGCAAAAATGGAAAGAAAGGACATATGTAGACATCCATTGGTCCGATTATTTCCTTTGACAGGATAGGATACCAAGCGCCGAGTCCTAATACCCATTACCAATCATTACCGCGCCAACGTAGGGCCATCGACTCAAAAACGAAATGGCAGCATCAATGACTCTCCACCTCCTGCCAGGCCAGAGCGGCAGCACCCAACACGGCATCATTCGAGCCGGTTACCGGCGACACCTCCAGTTTGATCCGGCCGCGGAAAGCTTTGAACAGGCGTTTCTCCATCATTTTACGGGAGGGTTGCAGGAGCAGTTCTCCGGCCCGGGTAAGGCCGCCGCTGAGCACGATAGCTTCCGGATTGAAATACGCGACGATGTCGGCTAGTTTGGTCCCCAGTATCTCACCGGTATAGATGAAGGCCTCGGCGGCGATGGGATCTCCGGCCAGGGCGGCTTCCGTGATCATTTCGCCGGTCAGATCATTAAAACTCAGATCGCGCAAGCGGCTGTCCACCTGCCGGTCGGCCAGTAATTTATAAACAGTACGCTTAATGCCGGTAGCGGAGACGTAGGTTTCCAGGCAACCTTTTAGTCCGCAGTTGCAATTGCGGCCATCGGGGCGAACATTGACGTGGCCGATCTCAGCGGCCAGACCATCCTGACCGAGTAATAATCTGCCGTCAACCACTACCCCGCTGCCCAGTCCGGTTCCCAGGGTCAGCACTACGAAGTTTTTCATTCCTTTTGCCGCACCGAACTCCATTTCTCCCAAAGCAGCTACATTCGCATCATTGGTAGCCCGCACCGGCAGGCCGATCTTCTTCTCCGCCAGTTTGGTCAGTTTGACACCGGAGGGCCATTCCAGGTTGGCCGGGTCAACTATTTCTCCGGTGAAATGATTTACGTTAGGCGCTCCGATGCCAACAGCAAGCACCTCTATTTCATCGGCAGTTGTTTCCACCATTTCATCGATATGCCCTTTCAAGCGATCTAGAAAGTTATCGAATGGCAGGTGGGAATCTGTCTTGAAGCGGCGAAAAGCCAGTACTTCACCATAACGGTCTACCAGGCCGACTTTGGTATTAGTACCACCCAGGTCAACGCCAACAACTACCTTGGTTTTCATTCATATCATTTTAAGTGCTGCAAAAAATGTGCACAAAAATAAGGATAGCATTTATTAATTCGCATATTATGGGAAAAAATACACTAAGTAGTTTGACGGAAATAACTTGTACAAGTTATTTTTTATCTGTCCCTTAGTGACGGCTGATCAGCTGATCAATCCAAGCTCCCGGTTACCATCAATCAACCAAACGGATGTAAGGAACAACACCGGCAGTGCCCACCTTCCGCTAAGATAATATTTACTCTTTTTCCCATCAAAAACGGATTTTACTTGTTGAGAAGGGTAGTTTTATTGTTGACCATATTCTTATTACTACCATTTTTAATTCTGCCTCCTGTCTTGCTGGCAGGGATTCTCCCCTGAGGGGGAGATGCCGAAGGCAGAGGGGGCCACATTTATATCTATGGAAGCATTTCTCAATACCCCATTCCTTGAACCCTCTCATTTTACCCGGCTTACTTTGATCTTTTTTGTGATCGTATTCCTGCGTTATCTGATCGTTTCGGGAGTATACCACTATCTCTTTTATGTGTGGTTTCGCCCCCGGGTCGCTCATCGGATACTGAATATCAACCCCAAGCAAAAAGAACAACTCCGTATGGAGATCGGGCGCTCCGCACTCACCTCCGTGATCTTTGCCTTTTCGGCCACCGGGCT
>JAGQXH010000237.1 GCA_020436695.1 Lewinella sp.
CTGAATGGCAACACTGCCCAGGCGGGTAGCTGATAAAGAGGATAAGCCGCCTCCAAAACTTCCCATTGGGGTGCGGACGGCAGCTACAATATATACTTCTTTCATATTGGGTATCAGTTAAGGCTGAGCTGTAAAATTAGGATAATTATATCAGCGAACCTTAAGATGCGGCGAAACTTCGCCAAAAACGGCGGCTTTATACCTATTGACTTTTACCGGAAAACCGTTACACTACCGGTATGTAACTTCTCTTCTCCGTTACAAATGAAGCGGACCTTATAGAGAAAAACACCGGGGTTGACTTCCTGACCTTTAAAGGTGCCATCCCATTGCAGGAAGGGATCCTCCGTATAAAAAACCCGGCCGCCCCAACGATCGAAGACCTCGAAGGAAAGCAGTTGTTGCAGGGCAAAAGGGTTACTGATGCCAAAGGTCTCATTACTGGCAGGCCCACGGTTATTGGGCGTGAAGGCTTTGGGCAGATACAGCACCTCACAATCCAGTTCATCGGGATCGATCACGGAGATCCGAAGGGAATCGCTGGCAATACAGCTGGAAATACCGTCACTGAGTTGAAGATGATAGACGAAAATACCAGCTTCCGAGGGGGTAATGGTCGGTTCCGCCTCCACAGAGCTCATTACATCCCGGTCGGGAGTCCAGTTGAATCCGGTACCACAGGAAGAGGTCAGCTTTACATCTACGGAAGTACCCAGAAAAATAACGGTATCCTGAGTAGCAACCATATCCGGGCTGAAGTACAGACCGGCCACTTCATCATCGTTCAGCGCCCGGTTATACACCCGGAATTCATCCATAAGGCCGTTAAACAGCGGCTCACTGGCCGCGCGACAATTACCACCTCCAATGGTGAGCATACCCGGATTACTCAGATCGATCCGGCCCTGGGTACCGAGATCACGCGCAAACTGACCGTTAATGTACAGTTTAACCCGGCTGGCATCGCGTACCAGGGTCACCATTTGCCAACAGGCCGTATTCATGAGCGGTTGCAGTAGCGAAACCCCACGGCTGAGATTTTCGATGGCTACAGCGTTTATCGAGCGTGATGCCGGTGCATAGCGGATATAAAAAAGATGCTCCTGATTGGTACAGTCCGGATCGCGTTTGGATACCAGAAAAGGGGTGCCATTCACGCCGACCGGCTTGAAGTAAAAACTAACGGTTACGTCTTCGGTATCGAACTCGTCATTAACGTTATTTTCACCGGGAACGGTCAGGAACGTGCTTATACCATCGAAATAAAGAGCGTCGCCCTTTACGCCGCAGCGGTAATCTATGGTCCCGTTGCCGATGGCTGCGTTACTGGTGTTTCCGGTATTGTTTTCAAGTGTACCGTCAAAACTGTAGTAAGCGATCAGGCCTACCGAAGTTTGAGCCGATGCCTGGGAAAGAACCAAGAATGCAATAAATACGAAACTTATAATTTGACGCATGGGATATATTTATCGAAATGGCTACCGGTAACCCCTACCAGATGCCCACATGAATGACCGGCCATCGGAGCGATGACCAGATTGTACCGACAAAGATAACGTGAGAGTGATGGCAATATTTTGGAAAATATGGATAATTAGCTTAAGTAATTAGTCGTAAGTCAATAGTCTTCAGTCATAAAGCGGTGTACTGAAATTTAATGTGACATGACCAAATCACTGGTACAGAGGCACTCATATGACTACAATCCGGGCCAGGGCTTTTCATATTTTGCACCGGCCATCTGACTACCGACTGCCGACCCGACGACTTAAATAATTACCCACCAAACAGGCCTGCCATACCGGGAGGCAGCATTCCACTGATCAGTTTTTGCGATTCGGCAGCTTCTTTTACCGCAGCCTTTTCCAATGCCCGGTTGATGGCGACGAGTAGCAGATCTTCCATTTGCTCCAGGTCATCGAGGTCCACAACCGATGGATCTACCTTAATATTGATGATTTCACGGGCGGCATTGGCACTCACTTTAACAGCTCCATCGCCGGCCTCCGCTTCAATCGTAATTTCCTTGAGTTTTTCTCGCAGTTCTTTCTGCTGCTCTTCCATTTGGCCGAAAAGATCTCCAAACATGATTGTTTATTTTTAGTTGTCAGTTGTCAGTTGTCAGTTGTCAGTTGTCAGTTGTCAGTTGGTTATGCCGGTGGACAATGATTAAGGGTTGTAGGAAGAGGTTGCTTTGATCCTCGCAATTTTGAGATGATAGACTTAATTATACTCACACCCTTCATAACTGATCACGGTCTACTGACCACTGACTACTGGTGGTTGACAAAGGTAAGAAACTGTTTGAACGTTAGTTAACGAGTTTTAAATTCAAACCCGCCTCTCCGGCTTTTTGTTTACTGATAAAACCCAGCACATGAAAAATTTCGCCAGGCTTTTTCGCCGCCTGGATCAAACCAATAAAACGAATGCAAAAGTAGATGCATTAGCTGATTATTTTCGGGAAGTGACGGATGAGGATCGCTTATGGACCATAGCGTTGCTTTCTCACCGGCGGCCGAAAAGATCAGTGAATACGACCCTGCTCCGGATCTGGGCGGCCGAATACAGTGGTGTTCCGTTGTGGTTGTTTGAAGAATCTTACCATGTTGTGGGTGATCTGGCCGAAACCATTACCCTGGTGCTACCCGAACCGGCGCAGCGCAGTGACCATTCCCTGACCTACTGGATCAATTATCTACGTGACCTTAAAGCATTGGAAGAAGAGGAACGAAAAGACCAGGCTTTTGCCGCTTGGGATCAACTTACCACTGCCGAACGCTTTGTTTTTAATAAATTGATCACCGGCTCTTTTCGGGTGGGCATATCGCAAAAACTGATGGTACGGGCTCTCAGTAAACAGACCGGCATTGAAGAAAATATACTGGCTCACCGTCTTATGGGAGGTTGGACGCCCGATGATACTACTTTTGATCAACTGGTGCTGACGGAAGATCCTCTCGATGATATTTCCCGGCCATATCCCTTTTATCTGGCGTACCAGCTCGATGAACCGGTCTCCGAACTGGGTGAGCCCGAACAGTGGCAGGCGGAATATAAGTGGGATGGTATCCGCGGTCAGTTGATCGTGCGGGAAGATCAGCTCTTTGTATGGTCGAGGGGGGAGGAACTGGTAACAGATAAATTTCCGGAGTATGCTCCGCTGGCCGAAAGATTACCCAATGGCCTGGTGCTGGACGGGGAGATCCTGCCTTTCAAGGATGGGCGTCCTTTGCCTTTCCAGGTATTGCAAACCCGGATCGGTCGCAAGAATGTCAGCAAAAAAAATCTGACGGAGGCACCGGTCGTCATCATGGCCTACGACATCCTGGAATGGAATGGGAAAGATATCCGAGAACAACCGATGAGGCAAAGGAGAGCCTTGCTGGAGCATTTATATGAACTGGTAGGTCCGGAAGAACTCCTCTTGCTTTCGCCGGTTATCGAATATAAAAGCTGGGAAGAACTTGCCGGCTTTCGCGAAACTGCCCGGGAGCAGTTCAGTGAAGGTATTATGCTCAAACGACTGGATTCGCCCTATCTGGCCGGACGTAAGCGGGGTGACTGGTGGAAATGGAAAGTAGATCCGTTTACAGTCGATGCTGTAATGATCTATGCCCAGCGTGGGCATGGTCGAAGGGCCAATTTATATACCGATTTTACCTTCGCTGTTTGGGATGGAGATAAACTGGTCCCCTTTACCAAAGCTTATTCCGGGCTCACGGATGCCGAATTCCGGCAGATCACGGCCTGGGTCGGGAAAAATACGATTGAGCGTTTCGGGCCGGTGCGCAGCGTGACGCCGCAGTATGTATTTGAGATCGCTTTTGAAGGGATACAGGCTTCCAATCGACATAAGAGTGGGGTAGCACTTCGTTTCCCCCGGATACTTCGCTGGCGTAAAGACAAGCCAATCCGGGAGGCGAATACGCTCGAAGATCTGCATGCGCTGCTTAATGTGTATGGAAATGGCTAAAAAACGGCCCCTCGACTCCGCTCGGGGCAACGCCCTCGACTCCGCTCGGGGCAATGCCCTCATCAGGCGCTTCACTGACGAGAAAGCCGACTGCTATAGCTTTATTTTAGGGATACCCACTCACAGTTTATTTATCGGTTTTCCGGATATCTCGGAAAAAGCTGTGTAAAAGGTTGATCTTTTAATTTATTTATCGTAATATTGCGATATATATGGGAAACACAAAATCGGATCTCTTCACCGAGCGGCACAACCGCCTGGCAGAAATAGCAAAGGCATTGGCCCACCCGGCCAGGATTGCGATATTGGAGGTTTTGATTAAAAGAGGTACCTGTATCTGTGGGGACATTGTCGAAGAGATCCCTTTATCTCAGGCGACGGTATCTCAACATTTGAAGGCTATGAAGAGTGCCGGATTGATCAAAGGGGAGATCGACGGAAAATTTTCCTGTTATTGTGTAGATCAGGAAGCCTGTATGCAGGCGCAGCAAATGTTGGGAAAGTTATTTGAGGAAGTACGGAAGTGTTGCTGAGTTGAAGATCGCGAATGAGCTTCGCGATTATTTTTTGGATTTATTCATCGTATTTTTACGATTTGACATTATTTTTTCACTTTCAAATCAACCTATTATGACTGATTTACTTAAATCCGATCCAGGATGCTGCGGTGATGATAATTGCTGTAGCTGCTGCTAGAAAGTAAGGCCACCCCGAGTAATGTCGAGGCGTTGCCCCGAGCGAAGTCGAGGCGTTGCCCCGAGCGAAGTCGAGGGGCGGCCGCTCAATGACGAGGGTCCTGATCTTAAGGTTTACAGATCTATCGGTCAGGACTTCTCGTCAGTGATTCAAAGCCATATGGCGTTTATCGTAATAAGGTAACATCTCCCCGGAATACCAGGGTGACATCATCCAGAAATTCAACTTCGATCATATACACGTACACGCCCGGCGTGGCTAAACGCCCGTTCTTGCGCCCGTCCCAGAGTACAGCGCCGTCAAAGCAGTTTACACTAACCGCATCGCTATCGTAGACCACTTCGCCCCAGCGGTCAAATACCCGCGCGTAAGTCACACCCCGGACACCCGTACAGGTAAACAGCCGGAATTCATCGTTAATCCCATCGCCGTCCGGAGAGAAGGCATTGGGGATATACACATTCCGGTTGGCATCCAAATCGATATAAATACTCGCCTGGGCAGTACAACCATTTTGATCCGTCACGACCAATGTGTATTCTTCACTTCGGAAGGGAAATACCACCGGATTAGGAATATCCGTCGCGGAAATGTCCGGAGTAGAGGGTGTCCATTCGTAGATAAACGGCACTGTGGGCGGTGAAATGACCGGTGACAGCGTAATACTGTCTCCCAACTCTACCGTTACTTCCGAAGGTAGATCCACCGTGATCTGATAAGGCTGGGGAATAGATACATCTACCTCTACGGTACATCCGCCCGGGTCGGTTACGGCAATAACGTGATCCATTCCGAATACCGTAGCCGGTTGATTCGGTGGGAAGTTCAGCCCGTTATTATCTATGGAATAAGTGTAATCCGTGAAATCCATACCCGTACCGCCATAGATGGTATCGATGAAGATTAAAGAAGGATCACCGAAGCACAGGGGCGGAACCGGCTCCTGGATCTCCACTACAATGGGGATCGGTTCACCGATGGTATAGATCGTATCGGCCTGACAGCCTCTGACGTCGGTTACCGTGACGGTGTAAGTACCTGGAGACAGATTATCCGCACGCGGTGAATCAGACGAAGCCACGCCTCCTGACCAGCTAAACGGATTGGCGCCAAGGCCGTTACCGCCAATCTCTTCCACTACGATCACCCCATCATTTTCCCCGGCACAGCTAATGGTAGGGGTCGAGAGGTTGTCTTCAATGGTCAGGATAAGCTCATCCGGTTCGGCGATGGGAACGGTTTGAGTGACATTACAACCGTTATCATCAGTAATCACTACCTCATAGGTGTCGGCGGCCAGATTGGAGCGGTCAGGACCGCTGACCCCATCGGCCCACAGATAATTATAGGGGGAAGTTCCACCGGTGATGGCCATAGAGATGGTACCGTCGGTTTGTCCGAAACAGCTGATATTCTCTACGGTAGGAGTCACTACGAAATCTTCTGGGCTCGGTACTTCCACATCCACAGTTACCCCACAATCCATATCGGAGACGGTCAGAGTTTGGGTACCCCGGCACAGTTGCGTAGCGGTTGAACTGGCGACATTCAGTTCCGTCTCACCGGAAGACCAGGTGAAGTTAAACGTACCGGTAGTACCATCGCTATAGCGGGCTTCGGCCAGAATACGTCCGTCGCAGGTTAGATCGTCCGGACAGCTTACCGGGCTGATCACGGTGAGATCTACCACAATGGTCGGCGGATCATTGAGTACAATATTGTTGATTACCAACGGCTGGCAATTATTGGCATCCGTAACAGTAACGGAATACGTGCCGGCAGCCAGGGCCGGAAGAGGATTAATAGTGGAGGCAACATCCGGATTAGTAGACCACCGATAGCTGTAGGGTGCAGTACCACCACTGACGAATACCGCGATCTGACCGTTATCCTGACCCGGACAACCGGGCAGGCGGAGATCGATGCTGTCCTGTACAACAAATCCGGGAGAACGGACTTCCGCTGTATCGATGGCCTGGCAGTTATCGGCCGCAGTTACCGTAACGGTATATAAACCCGGTGTTAGACCCGATATCGAAGTTCCGGTCGCTCCGGTACTCCAGGAGTATCCGGTAATGGCCGCACCGGTAGCGACGGCCGTGATGCTCAGTTCACCGTCAGCATCATTAGGGCAACTTACCTGATCATCGGCCAGAGATGTAATGCTGGGCGGTGTGGGCGCCTCGATGGTGAAATTTACTGTTTTATTACAATTATTTTGGTCGGTTACGATGAGTGTATAATCACCGGCCGGTAAGTCAACGGCATTCGGTGAGTTCAGGTTGGCGTTGTGTGACCAACGATAAGTATAGGTCCCGGTACCGCCGGTGACCTCCACAGAGATATTACCGTCGCGACCGATACCGCCGGCAGGATTATCATTACAGGTTTCATTGTTGATATCTACTACAGAGATGGTCAGTGAATCCGGTTCATTGATCGTGAAGGAGCCAGTGGTCTGACAACCGGCCGGACCATTGTCAGCCATGGTGACCATATAGGTGCCCGCAGCGAGCCCGGTCCGGGAAGACGAATTCTGGGTGTCATTGGCATTGCCGGCATCAGGCGTCCAGGTAAAGGTATACGGAAGTTCTTCCACATTAGCCGGAGTAGTAGAACCGGACAAGGTAATAGAACCGTCCGTTTCACCAAAACAGCTTACATCAGTGATCAACTCTGTAATGGTAAGCGTCTTAACAGCTCCAACTACGTAGCAATCGGTGAAGGTACAACCATTGTCATCCGTAATGGTTACACAATATTCTCCCGCTCCGATGCCGGTAATATTGGCTGTAGTGGCTTCCTGGATACCCAGTCCGCTATCCCAGGAATAGGTATAATTCCCATCTGCCGTCGAACCACCGGTGGCTGAAATGCTGATGGAACCGTCATTTACTCCGGAACAGGTGTTTTGGGTAATAAAGGTATTGGCGGCAGTTACCACAATGGGAGCAGGTTGACTCAGGGTTGAGCTGGCCGTGGCCGTACAATTATTCTCATCCGTAACGGTTACCTGATAGCTTCCGAAAGGGAGATTGTTCAGACGGTCCACGTTGGCCGTTGTGGTATTCCAGGTGAAAGTATAGTTGCTGACATCCGTCTGGATCACGCCATCGATGGAAACGATCGCCTGCACAGAGCCGTCCGATTCTCCGTTACAGCTGGGCTGCGTGTCGTCCAGACTGATACCGATACTTGGTGGAGATTTGATCTCAATCGATTCATTGTATACGTTAGGTGGATTGCTGCTGTCTTCTACGGTGATCTGGTAGATACCTGGTGTTTGTCCGCCAATATTGGTACTGGAGCCGGAAGTGCCGATCGGTGGGCCGTTCACAAAACCGCCGGGGCCATTCCAGGATACCACATATGGCGCCGTTCCACCGGCCGCAGTTATGGTGAAACCGCCATCGTCGGAATTGGAACAGGTTAAGTCTTTTGGAACGATAGAAACAAACATGTCCGCATCGGATACCGTCACCTGACCACCGTTGATAATGGAACCGTAAGGATTACTGTCCGTGTCCAGGATCTCAATGGCCAGCGGATCGCCACTCATCACCAGCGGACTGGTAGTACCGGAAGCCCCAATTACATTGAAACACATCTCAAACAAAACCGAGCCATCTCCCAGCGTTACGCCCGTAGTACTTGGATCCAGCCAGGAGACCAGCAGGTTGGAATTTCCGTCCTGATTGATCGATCCGGTCAGATCGGCAAAAGCGGGGTTGGGATTCTGGATGTTCTGAAATTCGAGTACGGTCGGGTCCCAGTTAATGGAAAACTGCATGGAACCTACCATATTGAAATCTTCCACGGTTACCGGCAAGCATTCTACAGTGCCGGGAGACACGTTGGTAAGGGGAAAGTTGAAGGTTACAGCAGCACAGGTAGAAAAATCCATGCTGAAGGAGGCCGGGCAGGCTTTGCCGTCCTCGATCGTAATATTGTAAATACCGGCGCGCGGTACCATAAATTCTACCAGACTGTTATGACGGGGAGCGCTGGAAGAAGTGATGATCCCCTTGATGCTGGGGTCGGAAGCCAGGCTGATGTCGATGGTATATTGCTCGGAAGCAATGAATTCCGGTAAGCCACCGGACACTGTAAAGGTGCCGGAACAGCCCGTAGAACCCTGAATGACATTCTCACCCGAAACAGTCACCTCATTGAGGTATACTACCGCAAAAGCTTCGTCGGTATTCACATCCACACAGGGGCCCTGCGGCCCACCTACGCCGTCGTTCTCATATTCTATATTGGCAAAGTTATCGATCGTAATGGGCGCAAACCACAGTACGACCGGCCCGCCGTTACCGAAAGCTACCTGGTGTAATCCTGAGTTTTCGAAGGTAATATCGCCGTCCGGATCACCAACGGCGATCCAGATACCTTTATCCTGTGTAAGCGTCGTTCCATCCGGAAGGGTGATGGGAGAATCTTTATTCAGACAGGGATCGGCGAGCACTGAGGCAATATCCATACCGGTCACCGATGGTTCGCAATTATAAAAGGCATAGCCGAAGCCGGGGTCGGTGGCATCATTGGGATCGCCGCTAAGGTCCCCATTCTGATGGGCGATATCCAGCATATCCCCGAAACAGAAATAAACGGTATCCCTGGTTTCGCTGACGTCATTACTGGCACCGGTAAACGGCAAAAAGATGATCGTACCGGCATCGTTACAATCCATCCTGGCCTGCCCGGAAGAAGCCGAAGCGCGCAGCGGTCCGTTGATCACAACATTTTGAGGGATTTGGGCGGTAAGGGTGATAGCGGTGCCCAAAAAGCAGATTAAGGTGGCGAATTGAGTTCTCGTCATCATAAAGATTATGTTCAACCGTTTGAGAGCCCCTCTGCCTTCGGCATCTCCCCACAGGGGAGACCCCAAAAGTGAACACAGAAGGCAGATAAAACTAAACCTCCCTTAGTGGGGAAAAGTAGCTATAAGGAATCTGTACGCTCAACGAATAAAAGTTGCGAAGATTAAAAAAAAACGCTTATCAGGAATTGAAACAGAGTAGTTTTCCAGTATAAATATATCTGGTCGGCAGTCGATAGTCAGCAGTCGATAGTCAATTCAGATGGTGCAAAAATCTCTGGAATTCACCTAAAATTCTGGGAAATTGCAACTTTGATCCCGTCGATTTTGCGTTAAAATGCTGAACTGTAGCTTTTCCCGGCATGACTGGCGACTGCTGACTGGCGACTGACCACCTGAAAATAAACAGGGGTAATGGATAGTTTCGCGGGGTTTTAAGTCGTGGTGAAAACGAAAATGCCCGCTTAGAAATTGTCGAAGTGCCGGAAAGTGGCAAAAAAAACGCCGCATCGGTTTGGACGTCTGCCGGGGTAAACAGATGGATGGGCACTAAAAAGGGGAGAATAAAGAAAAAAATACTTGCTAACCAGGAACACAGGCCAAGAGAATAGACTAAACTTTTATCGAACGCCGTCCACGATCTCACCATCCATATTTTTCCTCCGAAGATAATAGAGGAATTCTTCGGCCGCGCTTTTTTTGGCAAACAGGCCAATGAAAATACGATAGATTTGCTTGCCGGTGTTTCCCTTTGCAGCGAGCAGTTGTACCGGCTCCTTAAAGTCATTTTCTAACCGGCTTACCTGGCGTACAGCCTCCTGATAACTATTGTATACGCCGACCTGGATGCGATACGCATGTTCGGAGCGGGGAGCCAGTGTCGCTCTGTTGGATTGAAAAACAGGTACTTTGGATTGTGCGTTGGCAGTTGGCTGGTTGATCATCACCGGCGGAGGCAGTGGGGTATCGGAACTACTTCCGGAGTCGATTGCCGTTTCCAGCGGAGGTCGATATACCCGGATGGATGGCTTCGGACTGTCCATAACCGGAGTGGAACTCACGGCGGTACTCAGGGAGCCGCCGACACGGTTGCCGGGTTGATCATATTCCTGGAGAATATCCAGTAGATCAGAAGCGGAAAGGGCCGTCTCGATCCGGGTGAGTAACTGTCCCTGTGCACTAAAGAGTAAAATGCTGGGCAAAAGCTTGACCTGGTATTGCTCCTGGAGCAACCGGCTACTGCGTTGATCTATATCTACCTTCAGCGGCAGATAATTGTCGCGGATATATTCATTGAGGCGGCTGTCCCGAAAAGTTTGTTCTTCCAT
>JAGQXH010000238.1 GCA_020436695.1 Lewinella sp.
ATGAAATTCTCCGCTGGTTAAAACATTGCCGAATGGGGTATCTTCTTCTGGAAAGACTTCGACCATGGCCAACTCTTCAACCTCATTTTTTACGGTATCGAGCTGGATCTCCACTTTTTCCCTTTTAATAGATGGCTGCTCTTCCTCTTCCGGCGGTTGCGGGAGTTCATTGACAATGGAAGCGCCAATTTCTCCGCGATCGGCAGGTCCCGCCGGTCGGCAGTGAGATAAAACGAGAGCGATAACTACTACCAGGGCAATTCTCATGGGATTTCTATTCACTTTTTGATCTTATACCCAAACAATTCCCCCTCGATCAACTCACACAGCAAATGCCCCAGCAACATATGCCCTTCCTGAATACGCGGGGTAGTCCGGCTGGGAATATTGATCAGATAATCAGAAAGCGGAGCCAGTTGACCACCGGTCTGTCCCGTCATTCCCACCACGTGCATGCCCAGCTTTTTAGCATCAGCCGCCGCCCGCAGGATATTTTCAGAATTTCCGGAAGTAGTCATCGCAATGAGTACATCTCCTTTACGCCCGGCAGCACGCACCATACGTGCGTATACCTCCTCGTAAGCATAATCATTGGCTACGGCAGTGAGATAGGAGGTATTCACGTGCAGGGCCTCGGCGTACAGCGGTTCGCGATCTACATAGAATCGGCCGGACAGTTCGGCAGCCAGATGTTGGGCATCCGCGGCGCTACCGCCGTTACCGGCGAAGAGAATCTTACCACCCTGTTGCAGGCAGTTTACACAAACCCGGGCTACTTCAGTAACTGTTTGAAGCAGAGATTCACTTTCCAGAATGGCCTGCTTGACCGCAATACTTTCGGCCACGACCGACTTGATCAGTTTTTCCATAGGATTATCGGGCAAAGTAGAAGAATAGAATAGCAACGACAACGATGAATAAGACCTCGAGAATATTCCCCAGTTTCTGATCCTTCACCCGCAGATTGATCAGCGAGATGATGGAAGCGAACAGGCCGGCCGCCGCATAGAACAGGAACGTTTGATAGTTGGGCTCCGGTGCCCAGGGTTCCTTAAACCAGGTGAGGATCTGTAAAATGAACTGGCCAAATAATGTACCTAAACCGGCAATGGCCACCCCGGCCGCCAGTAATTTCCAGCCGGGAATGTCTTTGGCCAGTCGGTTGATGGAGCGCAGCGAAGCAGTGACCACGACCCAGAAGAGGAGTAAGCTCAGGCCGACCTTCAGGCCACGACCGAAACGGCTCAATTCTCCACCCAGCCAGTTGTGGAAGATCCCATCCAGGGCAAAAAGCAGAGAACCCAGCAATACCGTGGAAATGATAATGGTGCGTATCCACACCCTGCTGTGCAGCAGTTTAGTTTGTTCCATCCGAACGTTTTTGATCGAGTATCGTTTTGGCGTAATTTTCCCAGCTGAGTTGTCCAGCTTTCTCCGCTACGTTTTCCCGTGGCAGTGGTTTATCCAGAAAGCGCAACATTTGCTGCGCCATGGAATCAATATCGCCGGCCTCGGCCAGATAACCGTTGTGGCCGTCTTGAATAGTCTCCGGAAAATGACCAACCTTGGTGGCTAAGATAGGCAATGAAAAATTATAACTCAAGGATTCGATCCCGGAGGGTGTTGCGGTCTCGTAAAAAAGGACCACTACATCACTCACCTGAAAGTACTTGTGTACATCTTCGTTGGCGATGAACTCATTGAATACGGCTACCCGATCCTGTAGATCGAGTTGTTCCACCAGTTCCAGTGGGCGATAATCGCGTTCGTTATCCTGATTTTTCAGGAACAGACCTTTGGCCAGCGCGAACAGGGCGGATTTTATCTTGGTCGAGAGTTTGCTTTGATCCAGCGTCTGCCAGAAGGATTCACCGCAGATCAGCAATGAAACATCGTCCCGCTGTTCGGCTACCTTTTTGAAAGCCGGGATCACGTAGTGCAGTCCTTTGTATTTGCGGATAAATCCGAAGAATAGGAAGACGTGCTCCCGCAGTCCATGCTCCCGTTTAAAGGCCTGCACATTAAAATCCGGCTGCGGTTGGAACAGGTCATAGATGGGATGGTATAATTTGAGCACGGTTTGCGTACCATAGGTATTCTGCCGCTTTCCATCTTCACTAAGGTACAGCTTCTTTTTCGGGAACAACTGCTGCAACTCCCGGTAGGTCTTGAGTGCATGCACGATATAAGTATCCGCCGCTCCGATGCCCATTTTGGTAAAAAAGCGGTCCAGACTACTGTTTTCCTTCTGTACCACAAAGTGCAGATCGATCAGTACTTCGATCTCCGGATGTTTCCCCAGCCAGTTGACGATCCGCCCGATGGGCAGCCCCTGCACGGCGATAGACCATTGGAAGACGACCTTGTCCGGTTGCAGGTCCAACATCAGTCGGTAGGTCTGGTACCAGCTCACCGGATTGTTGTAGTTGGTGATGTAGTGCACCTGAATATCCGTGCCTTCCAGAAAATCCTGTTTGCTTGACTTATCAACAAATTCACGGGGAATGATCGCCGGATACTGCTGTGTCCAGGAGACAATATGCACCTCCGTACCTTCGAGGCGATCCAGTGCCCTGGCCAGCGAGGTATTGTAGTTGGAAATGCCGCCTTTGAATTTGGGGCCCGGTCCGAAGCAGATGATCTTCACGTATCTATTCCTTTATTAATATCAATGACAATGGCAAGAGTCTGCACAAAAACAATAGTCCGGATAGCATTGCAGTTGATGGTTAAGCATTGATATTGCAATTGTAATCGCCATTGCTATTTTTCCACCTGACTAGGCATTGGCCACACCTACACTTTCCACCGCCTTGTCATACACCCGCCGCAACCCTTCTTCCAGCGAAATTTTAGCTTCCTAGTTAGGCGTTGGCTGTGCCTGCGCCTTCACTGCCTCATCGTATACTCTCCGCAATCCTTCTTCTAACGAAATTTTAGCTCCCCACCCTAGCTTCCCCTTCACAAAATCCATATTGCAATAGCGGGAATGAACGCCCACCGGCTTATCTAGCAGTGGTTTGATCTCCGGTTTATAGCCGGCAAAACGGGTGAAGATCTCGATGATCTCCCGAAAGGTAGTCAGCCGGCCCATACCGATATTGATGGCCGTACCGTCGTGGATGTGATCCATGGCCAGGAGGATGCAGTCCAGTACATCATCAATGTGCACGAAATCCCGGCCCTGATAGCCGGAGCCCCATACCTCAAAAGGATCTTCTTTAGCGGCTGCCCGCGCAGCGATAGCCGGTATCGGATAGGTCAGATCCTGGTCTTCTCCGTAGCCGGAGAACGGACGGATACAGGTTACGGAAACGCCGTAATAAGCAGCTGCAATGTGCGCCAGATACTCGCCGGTCAGTTTACTCCAGCCGTAGGTCATATCCGGCTGCCCCATTTTCTTGAAGTCGATATCGCTTTCGCTCAGGGCAATGGCCTCTGATTCGGTTTGCAGGTCAACGGGGTAAGCGGCGCTGGAACTTGGATACAGCACCCGCTCCGGTTTGTGGCGACAGATCCAGTAGAAAAATTCGGCGTCAATCGCCAGATCGAGCGCTACCATCATGGGGTCACCGTCTATCTTGGCACGCCCACCCACGATGGCGGCGAAGTGAAATACATCGCTGAACCGTTCGATATCGAGGCGGTATTCCCTTTTGAAGTATGCCGGAGTATCAGCCAGTTCACGCAACACTTCCCGGATATCGTCCTGGATGAACAACAGGCGATCATTTTCGCCAAAGAAGGTGCCTTTCCCTATTGTAGCTCCTTCTTCGGCATCCAGCCAGGTGGAAGGATGCGTTCCCACTGATAGGTCATCTACAAATACGATGCGGTCTTTAGTCGTAGTGAATAATCTCTTTACCATGTTGCGGCCCACGAATCCACAGCCGCCGGTAACCAAATGTGTCTTATTCATATGCTTTTTTGGTATTTGGGTCTCCTACTCTTTTTTCAACCAGATACAGATTTCGATCCGGAGCATTCCGCGATATCAGTTCGGCCAGGAAGCCGGTCAGGAACAGCAGTGTGCCGATGATCATGCAGGTTAGCGCAATATAAAAGTAGGGATTGTCGGTTACCAGAATGCCGGGCATACCCTGGCTCAAGCGGATCAGTTTATTAATACCGATGTATACACTGGAACAAAATCCGATAAAGAAAATGAGTGTTCCCAGCGTACCGAAAAGGTGCATGGGCCGCTTGCCGAACCGTCCGACAAAAGTGATGGACAGCAGATCCAGAAAGCCGGTGATGAGGCGTTCGATACCAAATTTGGTCGTCCCGTATTTGCGGGCCCGGTGCTCCACTACTTTTTCCCCTATATTCTGAAAACCCGACCATTTGGCCAGCAGCGGGATATAGCGGTGCATCTCGCCGTACACCTCAATCCCCTTCACCACTTCATTTTTGTAGGCTTTCAGGCCGCAGTTGAAATCGTGCAGTTCGATGCCACTGATCCAGCGGGTGACCCGATTGAAGAACTTGGAGGGGATCGTTTTGGAGGGTGGATCATGCCGCTTTTTCTTCCAGCCGGATACCAGATCGTAGCCATCTTCCATGATCATTTTGTGCAGTGCCGGGATCTCATCCGGGCTGTCCTGCATATCAGCGTCCATGGTGATCACCACATCCCCTTCCGCCGCTTCAAAGCCGGTATTCAGGGCCGCCGATTTGCCGTAATTCCGACGAAATTTAATACCCTTCAGATTCGGATTGAGCATCGAAAGCTTTTCAACCACCTGCCAGGAAGTATCATTGCTACCGTCGTCGACCATAATGATCTCATAACTGAAGCCTTCCGCTTCGACTACCCGTCGAATCCAGGCCTCCAGTTCCGGTAGTGACTCTTCCTCGTTGAAAAGAGGTATGACGATTGATAGATCCATATGTATTTTTTCGATCACTTGCGCGCTACATACGCCACCCCTAAGGTCAGGAAAAACCCACCGATCAGGCTGTAGACGAAGCTGAATACGGTACGACCTATCGTAACGGACAGATCGGCTTTGGTATTGCCGTCCTGCCACAATGGATGATCGGCCAGTATTTCGCGCTGCAAATCTACCAGTCCGGGGTCGAAAACACTAAAAAGGAGATAATAAAAAAGGTAAAACAGGGCATTTGCCATTATAAATGCCAGAAATGCATTACTGAGACTTTCCCGGAAAGACGAAGCATCCGTCTGCCGCACCGCCCGAAACATGAAAATGAGATAGATCACCAGCGATCCCCACCATACCCAGGGACTAAGGATCAGCGCCCGGTCAATAAAATAGAACAGCAGGAAAAACCCCACTGTGAGGCCTCCTGCTGCCAGTCCGTTTATTAAACCTTCTTTATTCTTCATCTACTGTAATTGGTAAAAGAGTAGTTGGTATTGAGTATCCAATACCCTTTACTCAATACCAATTACCCTCGAAAATAGTTTAGGCGAAAGCCGGATTATCCCGCTTGACCACTGCGGAAACGATCAGATCGATGATGACACCGGCAATGAGCGTGCCGAAGGTAGCAAAAACAGCCATCATACCGGGGTTCCACATAAAGCTCATCATGGAAAGGGCGCGCTCGGCATCTTCTTCCGACATGCCCTGCTGATTGACCATCTGGTCGATACTGGCCTGACGAATGGTATCAAAGATCCCCGGATCGATAAAGGCCATGTAAATATAGGTCCACACAGCAGTGATGATCGCCATCGCCAATACGGCCATGAAACCAACGGAAAATGCCCGGCCGAAGCTGATATAACCACCGAGATCTTCATCCCGATGCTTGGTTGCGGCGGCGTAGATAAAATAACCGACCACCGCCCAGGTAAGCAGTGAAGAGATCCAGGTCATGGCACCGGTATCTCCTGGTTTGACCAGACCGGTAAGGCTGAAAATGAGGTTGAGTACAATGAGTACCAGGCCGCCGATCAGGCCCTGATTAAATCCTTTTTTGGCATAGGGCACCGTAGCCGGATCAATCATATTCGGATTATCCAAGGTATTCATAAATAGGTGTGTTTGATCGATCTTTACCGACGAACCGGTGCAAAGCACCCTTCTTCAGTACAAGATCTGGTGTGTGTAAATATAATATCAGGATATAATTCCGCAATAAGTTACGATCGGGCCAATTTATTCTACCAATCAGATAAAATCTTTGACTGATTGCCACGGATAACGACCAGTGCTTTCCCTTGTAAATCCCGCCCGATAAAAGGTGTGTTTTTTGATTTGGATCGAAAGTCTGTCCGGCTTGGATTCCAGCGAAGATCCGGGTCAAAGATCGTCAGGTTCGCCTTTTGATCTTCCTTAATCCTGGGCACTTCAATGCCCAGTATCTGCCGGGGGCGCACAGCCAGCTTTTCTACCAGCTGTTCCAGAGAAAGCGCATCCTGCAAGGCTGTGCGGGCTACCGCAAATGCCGTTTCCAGGCCAATGGCCCCAAATTTGGCATAAGGGAATTCCAGTTGCTTAGCCTCTATTTCCAACGGCGTGTGATTACTGGTGATAAGGTCAATAATTCCATCCTGCAGACCGGCAATGAGGGCTTCACGGTCCGTTTGGGTCCGGAGCGGAGGTAGTACTTTCAGATTAGGATCAAACTCCTGCAGATCTTCATCCGTCAGTAAGAGGTTGATGACCGGCACACTACAAGTTACCGCCAGCCCCCGCTCTTTTGCGGCCCGGACCAGTTCTACCGAGCCGGCCGAGGAGATATTATAGAGGTGTAATCTGGATTCGCTATAGGTCAGCAGATCAAGATCCCGCTGTACCATCAGGGTTTCCGATAGCGAAGGGATACCTTTCAGGCCCAGTTGGGTACTGATGGTCCCCTCATGCATCTGCCCATCCGGAATAATGTGCATATCGTGCGGGTGATTGAGGATCACACCGTCGAAAGTTTTCGCATACAGCAAGGCTCGTAGCAGCAGGCCGCTATGCTCCACGGGTTGCTTGCCATCGGAAAAAGCGACCGCTCCGGCGGCACGCATGTCGAGCATTTCCGTGATCTCTTTACCGGCGCAATCCTGAGATACCGCACCGATAGGTAAAAATTCTACCAGGGCGTCCTGCGTTTGTTGCAGGATGTAGCGGACTTCAGATTTGGAATGAACGCTGGGCCGAGTATTAGGAAATGGAGCCAGCCCGGTATACCCTCCGGCAGCAGCAGCGGCCGCCACATGCGCCAGGTCTTCGCGGTGTTCCAGCCCGGGATCCCCCGTATGGGTACCAATATCCAGCCAACCCGGAGATATGCAGGCACCTTTGGCATCGAAATCATCATCTGCCTCCTCCGATAAGTGAGTACCCAATTTTCGGATCACACCATCCCTGATAAAAAGATCTATAGCTTTTCCGTGGTGCGGAGATGTAGGATCAATGATTTTTGCATTCCGGATCAACCGTTTCATATGAGGCGAAAAATTTGGCCCAAAATAGTAAATAATTCGTTAGCACAGACGCTTTACCAGCGAACGTGTGTATAACAAAATGCCCAAATCTTCCTCCCCCTGCACCCTCCCGATCCTACGGGTACGGGACAGGCTCTCCCGAGGGGGACAGTCCCCTAGAATAGATGGGAAACTTGAAGACTATTATTTCCAAACTGCCAAATGGGACTGTGCTCCCCCGGGGGAGCTGTCCACAGGACTGAGGGGGAAATTTTTCAACTTTACACAGCAAATTTTATATACACGATTATACACCATTCTTATCCTTTTCCCGGTAGGGCTGTTGCTACTGAGTTTTATTCCGGCACCGGTCGTACAATTTATTGGAAACAAGCTGTTTTCTACTCCGTCAGTTGAAAAAATATATGTACAGACCGACAAGTCATTCTACCTGCCGGGAGAAGCCATCTGGTTTTCTGTTTATCTGGTAGGAGAGGGAAGGCATACCCCCAGCGAGATCAGCGATGTGGTATACGTGGAGCTGATTGATCCCAAGGGGAATGTATCGGCCAAACGGACACTGGCGGCCGCCGATGGATTTACAGAAGGTGATTTTCAGCTGAATGCCGACGATGCCGGCGGTATTTATACCCTGCAGGCCTATACCCGCTGGATGAAAAATTTCGGAGATGACTTCTTTTTCAAAAAAAAGCTCACCGTCCAGAAGATCGTTACACCCCGGGTACTGATGAAACTGGATTTCGAAAAGGAAGCCTATGGTAGCGGCGAAGAGGTGAGGGCGGACTTCAGTATTCGCAACTTGCAGGACGAACCGGTCACGGACAAGTCTTTCGACTTTGTCCTCCAGTTGGCAGGAAAATCATTTAACAGGGGTAGCCTGACAACGGATCAACTCGGCCGGGCCATGATCGCGGTAGAACTGCCCGATTCGCTGACTACCCAAGACGGACTTCTAAACGTATCCCTGAACCACGAGGGCTTTACGGAATCCATTTCCAGGTCGGTCCCTATTGTTCTCAACCGGATCGATCTGCAATTTTTCCCGGAAGGAGGCACATTTGTAGCGGGACTTCCCAACCGCGTAGCCTTCAAAGCCCTGAATGAATTCGGTCAGCCGGCCGATGTGCGTGGGGTGATCCTGGATGAGCAAGAGCGACAGGTAGCCAAATTCGACAGTTTTCATGATGGCATGGGAGCTTTCAATTTTGAACCGGAAGCCGGCCGGCAGTATCGGGCCGTATTGACAAAACCGGGCGGGATACAACAGGCATTTCTTCTACCGGATGTAGAGGACGGAGGCACGGTCATGCAGGTCATCCAAGTGGATCGGGAAGCCGTGAGCCTGTCCATTCATACCCACGAGAAAAGAAAAATACAGTTGTTGGCTCATCAAGGAGACACCACTTTTTTTGCCGGAGAATTTCCACTTAAGGCAGGCCGTAACAGCCTCCGTATTCCCACCAAAAAAGCAGTTGCAGGTACTGCACTGATCACTTTGCTGGATGAGACCGGAGTGCCCCAAAATGAAAGGCTGGTGCTGATCAACGTACACCAACAACTGAACATCGAGTTGGAAACGGACAAAGAAAGTTATACGCCCGGGCAGCCCATGGACTTAAAGATACGCACCACGGATGAACATAACCGGCCGGTACCGGCCCGTTTGTCCCTGGCCATGGTGAATGACAGGATCATTAGTTTTGCCGATGATAAACAGGACAACATTCGCTCGGCCTTACTCATGAGCAGCGAGCTGAAGGGAGAAATACACGAACCGGCTTTCTATTTTGATGAAAACGAACCCAAAGCGGCGCAGGCGCTGGATTACGTGATGATGACCCACGGCTGGCGAAAATTCGAATGGTGGGATAATGCCGTGAATCCCGATTCACTGGCTTTTCAACCTGAAACTATTGATGTCGTCAGCGGGGTGGTAATGGATAAGAACAAAGACCGGCCGATAAAAGCAGAAATATTTGCGGTAGAACTGAGCCCCGAAAAAAAATTGGCGAGAACCGAGACCGACGAGAGCGGCCGGTTTGTGATCAAAGGAGTGAACCCCGCTTATGAACTCATGATCGTTGCCAGAGGGCCTGCACGTTACCGGAATGATATGTCCATCCAGCTCGACAACGTGTTCTTCAATCCTGATCTGTACCAGCACTTCATTACCGCTATCGGCGGGACGAAAAAGACCGAATTTGTGCCGGATTTTATCCGGGTCGAGGTGCAGGAAAGTGATCAGGTCGCCATGTCTTCTGAGCCCAATGCGACTATTGGTCAGGACATCAGTCTAACGCTCGAAGAAGGACAGGCTTTGAGCGAGGTAGTGGTAGTCGGATACGGATTGGCTGAAAAAAGAAGCCTGACCGGAAGCATAGTCAGCATTGATGCATTTTCACTCCGGCAGCTACCGCATTCCGATATCGCATCCGTACTGCAGGGACGAGTAAGCGGTATTAGCACGGTGGTCAACAGTGGCCCCGTAAACCAAAGACCTCCCTTATTCATCAGAAGCATCAGCAGTATCAGTAATGACCGGCCGCTGATTGTGCTGGACGGTATTCCACTGGCGGATACTCAGCTCGACCAGGTGGTCCAGCCGCAGCAGATCCAGTCCATCGAGATCCTAAAAGGACCGGCGGCATCCGCTTTGTACGGAAGTCGTGGAGTGAACGGCGTGATCGCCATTACCTCCAATACTCGTAAATGGGATTTCAATTACGGTCTCAGCCAGAAAAGCCTGACCCAACTGGTGGTCAGTTCGAAGGGTTACTATCAGACCAGGAAATTTTATCAGCCCCGTTTCACCGGTAAGCATAAGACCGGGCGGGATGCATTCCCCGCTACGGTTTATTGGAATCCGGATATACGGACCGATGCCCGGGGTGAAGCCGTTATTCGTTTCCGGAATTCGGATGAAATCTCCAATTTCAGGATCACGGTGGAAGGAATTTCTCCCTATGGAGAGGCGGGCAGACAAGAGCATACCGTTCATACGCTTCTTCCTTTGAGTGTAGACACCAAGCTTCCGCCCTTTGTTTGTTTTGGGGATACACTCTGGATGCCGATGATCATCCGGAATAATACCGACCGTCCGATCAACGGAACCTTTCAAATAAGCATCCCGGAAGCATTTGAACTGCTTAGTACGCTGCCCACAGCAGTAAGCGTGCCGGCCGACAGTTCCCTGACGGAGTGGATACAACTGCTGGTGTTGGACCGGGAAGGAAAATTCACCGTAAAAGCCGAATTCACCGGTGAGGAATATCAGGATGAGCGGCTACAGGAAGTCACGGTGCTTCCCATGGGATTTCCCGTATATGCT
>JAGQXH010000239.1 GCA_020436695.1 Lewinella sp.
AAATATTACCATATTTTAGCTTTCCATTTAAGTGTGTATTATGTCCGAAAAAAAAATCCGCTGGAATTCCGAGAAAGTACTTAGTGTTTCGGCAATGGCCATCAGTTTCATTACGCTGATCATCTTCATTTATCAGACCAATCTGATGAGCCGGCAGAATTACCTCTCCATCATGCCGTATCTGGCTACTTCTACCAGTAATAATCCCAAATTGCACGCCTATTCCATCAGTCTGCAAAATCATGGAATCGGACCGGCGATCATCGAATCCGTTACATTTCGTTACAAAAACAGGGAGTATGATCTGAAAGATTTCGAAAATGAGGTACATACCTTTCTTAAAACACAGGATGCCCGGTTCGACAGCCTGCAGACAGTTTCTTACGGTACGCTGGACAAAGGACTGGCCATACCGGCCAATACCAACTATCTTATTCTGGGGGTTGAGGGCTACGAACGGGATTATAAAATGTTGATGACTGAATTAAACCGCCTGTTGGATGATGGCCTGGAATACGAGATCGTATACAAATCCATTCAGGATGAACACTGGGTGATCCATAATGATTCGGAAGGGCCCGAAAAGCTGTAGGTGTTTTTTGTTTATAACCGCGTACAGTCTGGGGATGAAATACCGCTGGGTGCTGCCCCGTAAATAGGCCCAGGTAGATTGGTAGGCATTCTGATTGCAACTATTGCCTGAAATTTCGTTCTTTAAATGTTGATAGCTACATCCAACATGCAAACGACAATTTCAATGAGAACACCCATACTGCTGTTTTTTACCTTAATTACGTTTATGGCCTGTCAGCAAATGCCGGGCACTTCCGATCCGCAGGTTGATCAATTAGCAATAGAGAACGGTCTGATCCCCCCCATAACCGTGAAGGGACAACCGGTGAAAAAGATGAATATTCTGGACCGAATGGCCTATCACAAAGTACCCGGTGTGAGTATTGCCGTAGTGAATAACGGGACACTGCAATGGGCCGAAGGTTACGGGCAGGCTAATATGGCAGCCGGCACAGACGTGGATGTCAATACCCTTTTTCAGGCCGGCTCTATCAGCAAGCCGGTTGCCGCGCTGGCAGTGATGAAACTTATGCAGGAGGGCCGGGTGGATCTGGATGAGGACGTAAATACCTATCTCAAAGACTGGAAAATTCCTGATAATCCCTATACGGATAAAAAGAAGGTGACTTTGCGGTTGCTCCTAACGCATAGTGCGGGCATGACCGTACATGGCTTTCCCGGATACACCCAAAAGGACAGTTTCCCTTCCATTATCAGCGTACTTAACGGAAAAGGTAATACACCACCCATCTTTGTCGATACGCTACCGGATAGTATCTGGCGTTATTCCGGCGGCGGGTACACGGTGATGGAGAAAGCTGTTGAAGATGTGAGTGGAATGCAGTTAGAAGAATATATGGCCGGGATACTGCCGGACTTCGGGATGGAAAATAGTACCTACAAACAGCCACTTCCGGAAAGTCTGCATGATCAGGCAAGTGCCGCCTACGACAATCAGGGGGAGATTATTGAAGGCCTATGGCACAATTATCCCGAACAGGCTGCTGCCGGCCTTTGGACCACACCGACCGATCTGGCCCATTATTGTATGACTGTACAGCAGATCCTGGCCGGAGAAAAAGACAGCCCACTCTCCAAAGCGATCATAGAACGCATGTTGACCAAGCACCGCAATGAGTGGGGACTGGGACCTTCCCTGCGTGGCGAAGGAAAAGACCTGTTGTTTCAGCACGGTGGTAAAAATGCCGGTTTTACCAACGAAATGGTTGCCTTTGCTCATCGGGGACAAGCTGTGATCGTGATGACTAATGGCGATAACGGCGGCCGACTGATGGGAGATATCATCAGGGGCGTTGCTGAGTATTACGGTTGGGACATTCGCAAGCCCCGGGAGGTAGAGATCGTAAATGTATCCACAGACAAGCTGGAAAATTTCACCGGTAAGTTCAAGCTGGATTTTCAGGTGCCGGATATTGGCGATTATTTTATCGATATCTCTTTAAAGGATGGTCAACTCTTTGTGCTGGACCCGAACAACGGAGATACCAATCTGCTATTTCCGCTGGGGGACGATAAGTTCATCGATCTGGAGTTGGGGGATGAGACGCAGTTTGAAGTATCTGAAAACCGGGATACGGTAGGGCTGTTGTGGAATGGGCAATATCAGTTTTATAAAGTACTGGAATAAATGCCTTTACATCGAATTGAATCTTGGAGCTGACGTTAAATCAATTCTGAAATCCGATCTGCCGGTGATTCTCCTGTCGAAATCCCTTATCCTGATAATTGAAGATATCAGCCAGGGTCATTTCTTCACCCATCGTTTCCAACCCCAGACCAAGCATTAGTTCATTAGCCTTTCGGCTGCTCAGGGGCTTGAATTCATAGTAGGCGATCATGCGGCCCTTGCGCAGCAAAGCTTTATCGATACGGTTAATGCTGGTGTTGAAAGTACAGATGATCTTGATATTCAGGTAGTCGCTGAACAGGCCGTCCGTCAGCTGGAGAATGGTGGAAACTACCGAGTTCTCGTTGACACCTTCCCGGGACGTCAGTACCTTTTCGGCGTCTTCGATAATGAGGATGGCGTTGCGGTGTTTCAGCATAAAGGAAATGAATTCCGGGTGGAGCAGTTCATTGACGAACTCATTTTGGATGAAAATGAAACTCTTCTCCTCAAAGCGGGTGATCAGACTTTTGATGTAAGATGTCTTCCCCGTGCCTGGAGTACCATGCAGCAGGATTAACCCCGCTTTATCAGTAGACAATGATTTCAGGATGATCTCATCCACTTCCCGGAAATCGTCATTGTAATAGCGTGAGACATCCTGATTAAAATGATCAGTGCGGACATCCTCGGTGAAGAAAGAATGCTTGTCACGAGACAATACTTTGAATACCGGTGCCTGACTGATACCGAAAGTAGTGCGAAGTTGATGATTGGTATGGATCACCCAGGCTTCGAGTTCGGTATCTGCCTGATCGTAGAGAAATTCTACCTCCAGTTCTCCGTGTTGCAGGGTTAGCCAGACCAGAAGGTGTTTGCCCCGGCTTTTGTACAAATATTCGTATGGATAGTCTTTGGAATGATCCGCATTATTGGAATCGTCGGTCGTCCAGTGTTTAAAGACGATCTCCAGGCCCTGTTGCTCAAATTTCAATAGCTCCAATACCTTTTCCATATGGCCTTTATTGGCTTTAAGCGGTGCTTCCATGCGCAATCTGGACGGAATGGTATCGAAACTTATCACGAAATAGGCATCCCGTTCAAATTCATTGTAGGAATCGTATGCCTGGATTAACTCTGCCATGCTCAAATCTGTTTGTTGACCATCTGCCTAACGCAAGCTGGTTGGCAATAGTTCCGACGCAGAAAAGGAAAAGCAGCAGTGTATAGGTAGTTGGTGGAAAGCGGGGAGAAAGAGGCTGGGTGACATCTGAGGCAACAAGTTGCCTGGCCACCCAGTCGCCTCATCAGTATTATTCCTTATTCTGCAAAGCAGTCAGCAATTGTACCAGGTCGATGTCTTCCCGAAGGGAGATCTTTTCCGATTTCATTACTTTTTGGATCTCATCAGTGTAGCCGGGCAAGGCATCCTCGATGTTTTTCTTTTTTAGCTTTACCTTTTGAAAAGGTTTTCCGGCCTCCTGTAGCCAGAGGTTGCTCTGATCTACATATTCATCGTATCTGCGGTCAGAACTATATGCGCCTTTAAAATCGGCCTCCCGGAATACCTTATAGTGCTGTTTAAGTAGTAAAAAAGGACCTTCAAAAAGAACTTCGTAAAATTTAAGCTTGCTGTCACTACCGCCTTCAATTTCATTTTCCGCATAGACACGGAACAGGCGGGCATTGTCTCCATCGGTATTGATACGGAGCGCCTGTAGCTTGGCTGTGGGGAGTATGGCTGTAAAACCGTTGTTGAGTTGGAAGTAAAGGGTCTGTTCCACCAGATTAAGCTGGACGGAAATATCCTGGCTGAATTCATCTTTACCTTTCAGTTGAAAGGAACCTTTTTGCCATTCTTCCGACATAAAGGGCGTTCCTTTGATGCCTTCGTAACGAAGATCAATAGATCGTACGCCGGGTGTATTAGGACTGAGGCTGGCCAGATCACGCAGATCGGTTTCAGAATAGGTTGTTTGGGTCTGCCCAAACAGCATGACGGATAGTAAGAGGAACGAGAACAGGAGACTTTGCTTTTTCATATGGATGGTTTTTGCTTTGGTGATATAAAGTTAGGCAAGTTTTGGTAATGGATGGGAAGACGTTGATCCATAGAAAAGTTATTGTCAAATTAAAAACATGTTTAAACTTCCCTCAATTGGCAGCCTTCATAATGGGAAAAGATGAAAATGCTTTCTGCCTGGTTTGTGTTACCTTTGATACGGATCGAAAATACAACAATCAACAATATGAGACTAATCTTTGCCTTGACCATTATCTGCGTTCTGACGGCCTGCCAAAAAAGCCTCCGGCCCGGCAATTCAAGTCATACCGATCGTCAACTTTTATGGTCGGATGAATTTGAGACCGACGGACTCCCTGACCCCGAAAAATGGAGCTATGATGTCGGTGGTCATGGCTGGGGCAATAATGAATTGGAATACTACACAAAGGATCGTCTGGAAAACGCCCGGATAGAAGATGGTAAGCTGATCATCGAAGCCCGTAAAGAAACCTTCGAAAATAGAGATTATACCTCAGCTCGTTTGGTTACCAAAAATAAAGGCGACTGGCAATACGGTAGGGTAGAGGTGAAAGCCAAATTACCACGCGGGCGCGGCACCTGGCCGGCCATCTGGATGCTTCCCACCCAAAATACATATGGAGGATGGCCCAAAAGCGGAGAGATCGACATTATGGAACACGTCGGTTTTGATCCCGGAAACGTACACGGCACGGTGCACACCGAAGCTTACAATCATACAAAAGGGACTCAAAAAGGCGGACAGTTGATGCTATCAGATGCTATGGATGCGTTTCATGTGTACGCGATAGAATGGAGCGCCGAAAAGATCGATTTTTTTATTGACGATGAGTTGTATTTTACTTTTCTAAATGAAGGTGGCGATTACAAAAGCTGGCCGTTCAGTCAGCCTTTCCATCTAATACTCAACATTGCGGTTGGAGGTAATTGGGGCGGTCAACAGGGCGTCGATGAAAGCATCTGGCCACAGCGAATGGAGGTGGAGTATGTACGGATCTACGATAAAGAATAGTATTCAGTTATTAGGTCAGACAAGAGTTCTAATTCTTTTTTGCGGATAAATATTAAAATATTTTTTTAATAAAAAATTAATTAAAACATTCTATTTATTGAAATAATCCCCTAATTTGCAGGAAATCCTAATCACCTGCAAAAGCCAAGACAATGAGCCAAGTAAGAGTATTGGTGGGTACCAAAAAAGGTGCTTTCATTCTCACATCCGACAGTAAACGCCAACAATGGGAAGTAAGCGGCCCTCATTTCGGGGGGCTGGAGATCTATCACATCAAAGGATCACCGGTAGATCCCAACCGGATCTATGCCTCTCAGGCCGGCGACTGGTTCGGACAGGTCATGCACCGCTCCGATGATGGCGGCAAGACCTGGGAAACCGTCAGTAATAATTTCGCCTATGAAGGCAAGACCGGCACGCATGCCTGGTACGACGGAACGCCGCATCCCTGGGAGTTCAAACGCGTCTGGCACCTGGAGCCATCCCCGACCGATAAGGATACCGTCTATGCCGGTGTAGAAGATGCTGCGATCTTTAAATCTACTGACGGCGGTCAAAGCTGGAAGGAACTGTCTGGCTTACGTAATCATGGTACCGGCCCACAGTGGCAGCCTGGGGCCGGGGGGATGTGCCTGCACACCATTCTGCTCGATCCTAAAGATCCCGATCGCATCTATGTAGCCATTTCTGCTGCCGGCGCATTCCGCACTGATGACGGCGGTAAGAGCTGGAAGCCGATCAACAAAGGACTGCGGTCCGAATACATTCCAGATCCTGATGCTGAGGTGGGCCATTGCGTACATCGCATCGCGCTACATCCTACCCGCCCGGATGTGCTTTTTATGCAAAAACACTGGGACGTGATGCGCAGCGATGATGCCGGTGACAACTGGTACGAAGTCAGTGGCAACCTTCCCAGCGATTTCGGCTTTGTAGTGGATGTTCATGCGCATGAACCCGAAACGGTGTACGTTATTCCGATTAAAAGCGATTCCGAACACTATCCACCGGAGGGGAAATTGCGGGTCTATCGCAGCCGCAGCGGAGGTGAAGAATGGGAAGCCCTAAGCAATGGACTACCTCAGGAAAATTGCTACCACAACATCCTTCGGGATGCCATGGCGGTGGATACCCTCAAACCCTGCGGCGTATATTTCGGTACGACCGGAGGACAGGTCTACGCCTCGGCCGATGCCGGTGATAACTGGATGGCCATTGTCAGTGACCTGCCGAGAGTGCTATCCGTTGAAGTACAGACCTTGCCATGATCAGGGTCTTACTACCATATCACTTACGCAATCTTGCCAAATGCGACGCAGAGGTGGAACTGGACATTACAGGGCCGGTAACACAACACTCAGTGCTCGACGCCCTGGAAGACCGGTTTCCCACTCTGCGTGGCACTATTCGCGATCAGCATACACTACAACGGCGACCGTTTCTGCGTTTCTTTGCCTGTGAGGAGGACTTGTCGTTTCAGGAGCCCGATATGCCATTGCCGGATAGGGTAGTGGCCGGCGTGGAACCTTTCATTATTCTGGGCGCTATTGCCGGAGGCTGAAAGGTTTAACTTCAGTTGAGCCACTGCACGATCGTTTTCCCGATCCAATAGATCAAAAAGAAACAGCTCAGGCAGGCGATAGCGATCAGCCAGGACACCGCCTTGTCTCGGAAAGACTTCGGTGTCTGCTCCGTTTCTTGTTCTTTTATTTTTGGCTGTTTTTCATAAGTTGTTGGTATCATGGAAATTTACTTTTTTAGGTTAAGGAGTCTGAGTTTTTTGAGTGACAACCTGAGTTGATTAGTGAGGCAGTTTAGACCTTATTGAGCCATACGCATACACGCCCGCCAATGTGCCGATGAAAATGGGGAAGGCTGCGAAATAGCCTAGTCCCATTAAGGCGTAAATGGGAGCTACGCAGAGCCCCGTCAGCACCCAGCCAAATCCGAATAGTAGCCCACCGATGATCTGTGCTTTTACCTGAAGAGGTTTCTTTTCGAGGGTAATGGGTTGACCACTAAAGGTTTTTAGGTGGTATTTTTTTACCAGAATGACGGTGATCAAACCGACCAGAATAGCCGATCCGAATATCCCGAACATGTGAATGCTTTGAAACCGGAACATTTCCTGAATACGGAACCAACTCAAGGCTTCCGATTTGACAATGAGCATCCCGAAGAACATGCCGGCTAGCAGAAATTTTATGGTCTTCATGAAATTGGATCTTTTTGGATTTACGGAATATGTGGATGGTTGAAGAGCTCGTTACTAAGCATTGCTCAGATCACAATTGGTAACAGTAAGAAAGTGAAGATCACCCCGCCGGCGAAAAAGGCCAGGATGGCGATGAATGAGGATAGACTCAATTGCGAAAGCCCCATAAACCCGTGGCCAGAAGTACAGCCGCCCGCATAGCGCACACCGAACCCGACCAGAAATCCGCCGCCCAGGGTAAAAAGCAGTCCACGGACAGTCCAGAAATGATCGATCGAAAAGATCTCCATCGGGATTAGTCCGCTCAGATCGTGCAGCCCCAGCGCCGTCAGGTCTTCTTTGGTGGCAGCGGCAATGTCCACCGTATCAGTTCGGTAAAAAAAGTGATAGGTAAGGCCTCCACCGAGCAATACGCCCACCACAAAAAGGATATTCCACAGCCCACTTTTCAGGTTGTATTGGAAATACTCGATCCGATTGGGTATCATGGCACAAAAGTGGCGTAGGGAAGAAGAAGCTCCCAGCATTTTGTTACCCCAGAATAATAACAGAGGAATGGTAGCTCCCATTAACGGGCCGGAGATATACCACGGCCAGGGTGCGTATATGAATTCACTTGCGTTTGTCATCATTGGTAGGTTTGTTGGATGAATTCCATTTTACGTATACATATGGGCAAGCCGGTACTCATCCGGAAAAGGAGGCCGGCCGGGACAAACGTCAGGGCCGAACTCTTTGACTCGTTCAAAAAATGAGAGATCAGTTTCTTTTTGCAGTTGATCCCGGTAAGGAAGGACTCACTCCATCGGTGGCCATACGGCCGGCAGCATCCTTTTGGCGGCGAATGTAGGAATGCTTATAGTCGGGGCCGGTTACTTGCAGATTCGGTGCGTTTTCCTGAATAGAAGCCGACTGATTATCGAAAGCCTGCCGCCTCAGGCGGGAAGCTTCATTCTTGGCCTGTGGGCCTACCGACTTTTTGTTGGTTACCGCAGTGACAATACCTGCATTTGAATGAATTTCCAAGGCATTACCTTTCCAGATCTGGTAGTTTTTTGCGTCCGGACCAGTCAGGTCATTATTATTCTGACTGTAGCAAAGCGGCATCATGATGCCGAGAGCGAAAACGATTAAAATAGATTGTTTCATTGTAATGGATTTTAAAGTTCAAGTTTTGTTAGGAGAAAAATGCTTGGGTTTGGTTACAAGAAATACAGGCGAAAACTGATGAACATGGACTTGCTGGTCGCAATGGTTGCCTCATTCAGTATCCCTGCCTTCCATTTGGGCATTTCCTTGATGACCCGGATCACCTCTTCGTCGCAACCATACCCCAGGCCTTCCAGTACCCTGGGATCGGTTATGCTACCATCGGCCTGTACGGTGAAGGCAACTTTTACCTTGCCTTCAATGCCATGCTCTCTGGCTGCTAAGGGATATCGTAAGTTTTCGAGTAGGAAAAGAGTCAGGGCTTCCTGGCCACCTGGGTATTCCGGTTGATGATCTAATGCTAAGATTCGGAAGGACGCTGTTTGCGCGGGTAGATGGATATCGTCTGCCTGTGCTTGTAAAGAGCCTTTTAGCAAAAGGCATAGAAATAATCCCATCGCCAAAGCAAAGATGGATTGCTTTCTCATGATTGATCTTTTAGGTTTTAAGAAGAATAATTACGGAAGCAAAGGAAGGAGCAAATGGAGAAATTTGATTGCAATATCGAACCAGAGGATTTCAAGTTTGTTACCTGAAACAGGGTGGCAGGGAAGTACTTTAAAATTTGAGCCAAAAGCTTTCAAATTTGAACTCAAGACCTATAAATATGCGATCTCAACCGCTACGAAGACAGTGTCATTCCGTCAGTGAACTGGGTGGGAATCCAAATTCATCGTGAAAGCATTTGGAAAAATAGGCAGGACTGGAAAATCCGACGTCGTAGGCAATTTCCGATAAGGTGGCGTCGGTGCTCTTGATGAGATGGCGGGCTTTCGCCAGTCGGTAAGACCGGATGAACTGATTGGGACTTTTATTCACCACCGCTTTCATTTTTCGGTTGAGCTGTGATTTGCTCATGCCCAGCAGTTTACTGAGGGTGTTGACATCGAATCGCGGATCGCTGATGTGATCTTCGATGACTTCTTTTAACTGTTTTAAAAACAGATCTTCCGCATCCTGACCGGTATCGACATTTTGAAAAAGTGACTGCTCGGCAAAGCGTTGTCGCAGGCGGCTTCGGCTTTTGATCAGATTTCGGATCCTGACCATCAACTCTTCCTGGTTAAAAGGCTTTGGGAGATAGTCATCGGCCTGTACCTTCAACCCCTTGATCTTGTATTCCTCTCCGGCTCTGGCAGTCAGGAGAATGATCGGGATGTGATCGGTCTTTATATCCTTTTTGAGTTGCGCACATAGCTCGAAACCGTTCATGCCGGGCATCATCACATCCGAAAGGATCAGGTCGGGTATTTCCTGCCGGGCTATTTCAAGACCCGTTGCTCCGTTTGCGGCAGTAAGGACCCGGTAATCCTTCTGAAGATTGTGGCGGATATATTCCAGCATATCCGGGTTGTCTTCAATGAGGAGCAAAAGGGGGAGGTGACGGTCGGATCCGTCGGCTGTAATTTCGGCTGTAATTGCCGGTGAAAGTGGCTGGATTTCGCTGACCGGATGCTGCCCGGATGGAATAATGATCTCATCTTCAGCCAGGTGTGCACAACCCATGGGTAGGAAGATGGAAAATTCCGTACCCTTCCCCAATTCACTACTCACTTCGATCTTTCCGTAATGTAGCTCAACTAATTCCTTGCAAAGGGCCAGGCCAATCCCGGTTCCTTCTAATACATAGGGCTCACCCTGATGCGCCTGATAAAAGCGGTCGAAAACGTAGGCCAATTGCTCGGGATGAATACCTATCCCGGAGTCGGTGACCGTGATCCTGGCCAGGGCCTGATCATCCTGCATGATCTCCTCGATCTGTAGGCCCACGAAACCTTCATCGGTAAATTTAAAGGCGTTAAACAGGAGGTTATTCAACACCTGCTCCAGCTTTTCGGAATCGAAATAAACAAAAAGAGGATCTTTCTTCGTAGTAAAACGGAGTTTTATCTTTTTTTGCTCGGCCAGCGATTCAAAGGCGCTACATATATACCGGCAAAACTGAACGAGATCCTGCTGGCTGGTTTTGAGTTCCAGTTTTCCCGCTTCGATCCTGGAGAGGTCCAGTAACTGGTTGATCATTTTGAGCAGCTTGCGACTATTATTATGGATCC